>JAGBHF010000002.1 GCA_017935645.1 Bacteroidaceae bacterium
ATGTCATGGATGATTTTTGCTTGTCTTGATTTGCAGCACTAAGGTAAGTGAAAAATCTGACATGGCAAAATCCTGGGCAACTTTTTGTTGCTCAGGAACTTATAAAAATAGTTAAACTAAAGTGCTGCGGAATTAAGGTTATATATATAAATCTTGTATATCTTTGCACCAAGAAATTTTATTTTTAACCTAATAGTATAAACATGAAGAAAAATCTACTCGCTGTGGGCTTGAGTGCATTAATGATTGCATCAGTCCTTCAGGTGAATGCCGATCCTACCATGGTTGCCTCATACAAGATAGGCGACAGTATGGGAGCCGAGGGCATTACACTCAAGTCTGTTAATCTTTATGACGGACAAAACAAAGTAATCCGCACATACAACGTAGCTACCGACTATGCCGGAGATTCATACACCGAGACTGTCGTTCGCTACGAATACAACGAGCAAGGCTTGTTGGTAAAAGATCGTGCCTCGCAATATCGTCCTGCCTATGGCGACTGGGTTGATGGCGATGAAAACGTATATCAATACGACGAGCAAGGTCGTCTCATCCAAATTGACGATGCCAATCGTGGTTATAAATATACCTACGATGAGAATGGTAATTTGACCAACGAGAAGTATTACTCAAACAGTACTACCACCACCATTCAAGACATCAACTACTTCGACTTCGATGCCAATGGCAACCCCGCACGCAGCGAGTCGGACGGTTATTATTCGGACTATCGCTTCGACGGTGTATATACTTATGATGCACAAGGTCGTTGCATCGACATCATGCGTCACTGTGTTGCCGGTACAGTACACAGCCGCGATACTTACGAGTTTGACGAGGCCGGTATCTTGACTCACAACTACAAGTACATGTCGGCTTATGGTGCCGGTGGTCGCGAAGGTGGTCAAGTAGGTGGTACTAAGGATACATTGCGTTACGACCAACACATTGAGCGTGTAAACCTCGGTAACGGTTGGTATCAAAAGACTGTGTGGACTTGGACATACTACATCAGCCAATGGACTAAGGGTAGCACTGTCTTCAACGAGCTCTATGTAAACCTCGATGGTGCTTATGCACCCCGCAACATCGTTGCCGAGAATATCTCTACCGACGAGCAACCCAATACTGCCAAGGTTACAGCCGACGTTCCCGCTACACTCCCCGTAGAGGCTACAAGCTACATCATCTGGCGTAACGGTATGATGGTAGGTGTTGTAGAAGCTGTCAATGGCAAGATCGAATTTGTAGAGTCAAATCTCGCCAACGACACTTACGAATACATCGTTCAAGCCTACGATGCTGCCAACGATGTATACTACAACTGCTCTGATATTGCTACAGTTGCCATTACAGTGCCCCTCAGCCCCGCCAAGAACGTGCGCGTAGTGGGTGGTTATCATGGCACATACGAAGATCCCCAAGCCGGTGCTTATGAGACATTCTTTATCAAGCTCGCATGGGATGTAGACCCCTGTGACGATACTATTCTCGGTTACAAAGTATGGCAATATCCTTGGGCTTATCCCGCTGTAGAGGTTACAGGTGACGTGAGAAATTGTGAGTTGAATATGGCCGACGATGAGGCTGTAAATGTTCGCGTCGATGTTGTGTATGAGCACGGTGTGAAAGAGGGCGAGTACGTACCCTTGTTCTGGGACAACAGCGAGGACTTCGAGGGCGAGCCTATGCCCAAGTATTACCTCACTTATGAGAAAAACTATGGCGACCACATGGGTTCTGCCGGTGCTTCAAGCATCAACTACTACATCTACGACAACAACAACAATATCTCTCGTCGTGTAGACTATGGCTATCAAACCGATGGTACTGCCGTGCCTACATACCACTACTTCTATGACTATAACAGCAATGGTCAGCTCATTTCTGAGTTCTACCGCCAAATGAATGCTCTTGGCGAGTGGGGCAAGAACAAAATGACTTATGTCTATACATACGACATGTTGGGTCGCTTGGCTACCAAAGAAGATACTACATCAAACCGCTTGTATGAGTACTCATACGATGCTCAAGGTCACCTTGTAACTGTTACCGATAAGGGTAAGAGCTGGGGTGCAGAGGAGTATGACAAGTTGTATTCGACTACTACTTACAGCCAATTTGACGAAAACGGCAATCCTGCATATGCCGAGTTTGTACACGCTATGTATGCAAGCAGCAGCTACAATACTACTTATACATACGACAGCGAAGGTCGCATTCTTGTTCAAGAGTCGCGTACTCCCGAAGGTATGGCTTATGAAAAACTCGAGTTTACATATGATAAATATGGTGTAGAGACTTTAAGAGTACGTTATACTCCCTGGTATGACGAGAAGACTTATCAAGCTACCGAGCGTTTTGTGATGTCTACTCGCACCGTACGCGAAGCACAAGAGGGTATGGTATACAAACGTTACGAAGAGAACTACGACCTCAAGAGCGAAACTTGGTCTAACAACGGTCGTTATACTATGGAGACTTACTCACCCCTCAATGGTGGCTTGACTCCTCAAAATCTTGTTGTGACAGATGCCTCTACTCCCGACTCGCCCAACACAATCGAGATTGAATGTAACTTCCCCAAAATCAAACTTGCCAACGCTCAATACATCATCTGGCGTGGTTGGGTACCCGTTGACACTGTTACTGCTACAGCTGCTCAAGGTGTCATCCGTTTCCGTGATGTAAATGTTGAGAACGGTACTTACGAGTACATCGTTCAAACATACGATGCCGCTACTCAACAATCGTTCAACGCTACAGCTCCCGTTGTATTTACATTGGAAGTTCAGTTGGATCCCATCAGCAACCTTCACTACACAGGTACTACCGAGGGTGAATATAGAGATGCCGAGCTTGGTTCAATGCCCGCTTATTGGATACACTTCGCGTGGGATGCTCCTCAAACAACTTTGCCTATCCTCAACTACAACATCTATCAAGATGGTTTCAAGATTCCTGTATCGCAAACTACCAACACCAACGACAGCGTATGGGTTTATCGTGAGGATGAGGAAAATATTGCCAACCAAACTACTACTACAAGCGTAGAGGTGAAGGTTGTTTACTCTTTCGGTGAGTCGGAAGGTGTGAGTCAAGTATTCGAACTTGAACTTGGTGCTCTCGAAAATGCTACTCTCGAAGGCTCGGCTTATGTAGCAGGTAAGACTCTCTTCACTGAGCCCGATGCCAACGTTGTTGTATACAACACTGCCGGTGTAGCTGTTGTTACCTACAACAACAAGCAACAATACGACCTTGGTACATTACCCGCAGGTGTATATCTTGCTGTTGTGAAAGTGGGCGAAAAAGCTCAAGTTCTTAAAGTTGCCCTTTAAGATAGTTGTGGTAAACAATAACTAATTATTTATATGTATGAGTGTGCGCTTGATGCGCACACTCGTAACTATTTAATGAATTATATGAAAAATTTATTCTCTGTTCTCTTATTCTCAGTTGCCATAGCTATTCCTGCTGTGGCCGATGATATTTATTTTGAGGCCGACTTCGAAAAAGGTATTCCTTCGACCTTCAAGCTCATCGACCGCGATGAAAACCCCACCAAGAGCGGTGTCTCTCGCATCGACCTATCCAAAGGCTCTTGGGCTACAGGTCAGTATGACAAAGGCTGTACTGCTGCTATGAGTTCGGCTTTTTGTACCTATGACTATCCTGTAGAAGACTGGATGATTTTGCCACAAATCAACGTCAAAGATGCCATGGCTGTGCTTGCATGGGATGCCATGTCGGTACACTACGACTTCCGCGAAGATTATAAAGTAATGATTTCGCAAAGCGGTAATTCTACTTCCGACTTTGTCGAAGTTTATTCTGTTCAAGAAGAAGATTATTTCATTCGTCGTCATGCCATCTCTTTGGCCGACTATGAAGGAAAAGATATATATATTGCCTTTGTACACACAGGTCAAGACAAGTTCTTGCTTGGTATCGACAATATCAAGGTGGGTGAGTTCAGAGGCGATTACACCTTTACCAATACTACCGATGTAACTGCCAAAGGTGGTCAAAACATTACTATCAGCGGTACTATTCGCAACATGTCGAGCATGGACTACTTCGAGCCTGTTGTTAAGGTAGGCGACGTGGAGTACACATGGACCGGCACAGTTATGCCTACTATCTGGGAGGTAGGTGAGGAGGTTCCTTTCTCATTCAGCGTTCCCGCCCCCGAGGAGGGTACTGTCGACTACACTGTAGGTGTTAAGTATTCGCGCAACGATAGCGAAATGGTGTGGAGCACTACCGATACTGTATATTGCTCGGCTTTCCCCCGCAATATCCTTGTTGAGAAGTTTACAGGTACTTGGTGCAATAACTGTCCCGAAGGTACTATCACATTGCACAAGTATGAGCAACGCTTGCGCAATCGCATCATCACTGTCGAGGGTCACTGTGCATCGGGCACATCGGAGCCTATGGCCGATGCCACCTATCACAATGGTCTTGCATACTGGATTCACAACCTCCCCGGTATGATTTACGACCGCCGTTTGGGTATGGTTTCGCAACAAGCCAAGGACGATGGCAATGTGTATATAGCCATGCGCAAGCCTGTTACTGCCGAGATTATCCCCACTGTAAAGTACACAGCCGAAGGTAGCTTCGAGGTAAGCAGTACAGTACGATTCTCGCAAGAGTATGACAACTCGGGCGACCGCTACCGTGTAGGTTACATCGTTAGCGAGAATGTCGTACATCAACCCGATAATTCCAAGTATTCGCAATCAAACAGTTGCCAGTATGCAAGTTGTCGCGAGTACAATTTCTTGCCCAGCACTATTCCCGCCGAGTTGGCATATTTCCACAACGTAGGTCGTGGCGATGTCACTGCTTTTGACGGTGTTCCTGTTTCGCTTCCCGGCGAGACTCTCACTCCCTATACCAATTATGAAGTAGTCGATACCATTGCCATGCCTTCAACTCCGTTGTTTGACAGCGAGTATGTTTACGACCCCAAGAACATCTCTATCACAGCAGTTCTTATCTATACTCGCGACAAGAGTATTATGGCTGCCTGTCGTGTCAATACCGAGGATATCGACTGGAGTGCTGCTGTTGAAAACAATATGCAGGATGCAGTGTATTACAATGTGAAAGCTACCGATGGCAAAGTATATGTAAGCAATGTTAATGGACGTGCCACTGTGCGTGTATATGCTGTTGATGGTCGTATGTTGGCTCAAGCTCACGGTGCGCGCGTGGTTACTGCCGATGTTGCGCAATATACCGGTGTCGCTATTGTTTCAATTGAGACCGAAAACGGTGTAGTTACTGAAAAAATCTTAATCAAATAAATCTCAAACTAAATTCAAAAACCGATGAAAAAATTATCTATTCTTTTTGCTGCTTTACTTGTAACAATGAGTGCAGTTGCCGAGAAAGGAGCTATGTTCCTTACCAGCCCTGCTGCTTTTCAAGTAATGTCGTTGTCGCCCAATGGTAAATGGGCTTGCGGTATCTTGGGCGATGGATACTCTATCAACCAAGGTCTGCTCTGGAACCTTGAGACAAGCGAGATTATCTATCTCTCTACTACCGACGAGTCTTCAGCTTTTGCTGTTACCGATGAAGGTGTTGTATGTGGTGGTTACACCGACTATACCCTTCACCCCGCTGGTTTGGGCGTATATGTTGCCGGTATCTACAAAGATGGCGAGTGGCATCGTCTCGACAACTCGGGCTTCGAGGATGAGGGCGTGCTTATGTATGGTTCTGAGGCTTCTGCTATCTCGGCCGATGGTCGTGTAGTGGTAGGTTATGTACAAAACGGTCCTTCTGATAGCAAGCTTGCACCCGCTCGTTGGGTAGATGGTAAGCTCGATGCTATTCTCCCTTACGAGAAAGCAGGTGTATGTTATACCATTACTCGCGATGGTTCAAAGGCTGCCGGTTGGGCTTATCAACCCGATGACGACGGTGATATGAACCGTTCAATTGCAGTGTGGGAAGGTGATGGTATTCAATACCTCAGCCCTATGCCTACAGCTTTCGAAGCCGGTCGTTTCTTCTCGGCCGATGGTAACAAACTCGTTTGTGAGTCGTTCGGTCACAAGTTTATTTATGACTTTACTACTCAAGAAAAGACCGAAGTACCTTGGGTACACCCCATGTGCTGGAGCCAAAGTGTATTCTATGTGAATAACGATGGTCTTGTATTGGGTGGTGAGCAATTCCAAGACGATGCTACCGGTGCTACCGGTTTCTATGGCTATGTATTTGATGCCAAGGCCAACAAAATCCAAAAATTTGATGACTGGATGAAGAACGAACATGGTGTAGAGATTGATTCAAAGACTTTCATGACTCAACATGCTGTTGCCATGAGCGACGATGCCAAGGTATTTGCTATCTTGGGCTATCCTATGGAAAACGGTGTTCCCACAGGTGAATGGGCTTCTATGATTATCAAGCTCGACCAAGAGATTACCTATTGTGAGCCCTCTTTGCTCAAAGCCGAGAAACTCCTCGGTGTGAACAACGTGCGTCTTACTTGGGGTGCTCCCTTGATGAATGCCGAGAATGTATTGGGCTATCGCATTTATCGCAACAACGAGATGGTTGAAGAAATCTCGGCCGACTTGCTTGCTTATATGGATGCCAACCTTGCCGTTGGCGAGTATACTTACGCTATCTCAGCTATCTATGAAGGCGAAACAGGCGATATCGTTGAGTCGGCACAATGCTCGGCTGTAAATGTTGTTGTGGGTAAAGATCCTCTCAACAAAGCTCAAAACATCGAGTATCGTTCGGCCAACTACAACGATATGCGTTTGCGTTGGAATGCTCCCGCTTCTAACCTTCCCTCAGTTAAATATTATGACCTTGAGAATGCTACACTCACCGGATTTGGTGGTGGTGTTATCTCTTTCTTGGCCGGTATCAAGTTGCCTACCGACATGGTAGCAATCTATAGCGAAACTCACTCTATCGCACGCGTTGGTTTCTTCCCCATCAACAAAGAGGCTATTTATACAATCCGCGTTATTGTCGATGGTGCTGAAAAGGCTGCTAAGACTTTGGATACAAATACTTTGAATTTGGGTGAAGTTAATCTTGTAGACCTCGATGCTCCTGTAGCTTTCGATGCCTTGAGCGATGTGCTCGTTGTAGTTGATGTTGATGCTTCTAACTTCTCAGTACCCTCTAACGAAGTTATTGCTGCTCAATATGGCGTAGCTACTCCCGGTTATTCTGACCTCTTGCGTCAAGCCAGCGAGCCCGAGATGTACTCTCTCTACGAGGCCAGCAAGGGTACTCCCGCCGAAATGTCTGTTTCTTGGATTATCTCGGCTATCCTCACCGATGGTACTAACGGTGCCGACAGCGATGTAGTCTTGGGTTATGACATCTACCGCAATGACGAGAAGATTGCCTCTGTTGAGGAACAAAACTACATCGACGAGAATGTAAGCGAAGGTTCTTATACATACGGTATCGTTGCTAAGTATCTCAATGGCGATTCAGAGCGTGCCAACGTACAAATCAATCACGTATGCAAGCCCGAGTCTTTGAAGGCTATCGACGAGGTTGAGGTTTATGCCGGTACTTCAGAGTTGGCTGCCTTCTGGCAAGCTCCTATTAAGAATGACGAGTCGTTTGTTTCTTATGCTATGGGTGCCAACTCAGGTAAAGGTATCAGCTTGAGCGGTGCTACCGAGCTTATTGAGTATGCAGTTGCTCATGCTTATCCCTACTCAGTATTGAACTGGTACGAAGGTTATACTATCGATGCTCTCCGTTTCTATCCCTCGGCCGAGGCAACCTTTGCTATCGCTCTCGAGGTAAACGGTGTCGATCACGAGATGGTTGTATTGGGTCAAGTTGGCGAGGAGAACGGTTATCAACTCAATACTTGGAACAATGTTAAGCTCGAAAATCCCTACACTATCAAGAATGGTGACTACATCCGCGTGAAACTTTTGTGTACCGATGTTGACCCCACAACTTATCCTATCACTCTCGACGACCAAGTAGGTTCTATGGGTGTTTCTGACTTGTATAGCTGGGACTACTACGGAAATTACAGCTCGGCTATGTCGGATGGTGGTTACTCTAAGGGTAACTGGATGATTGGTATGATTGTTTCTAACGACAATACCGACCTTCTCCCCGTTGATCACTATACAGTAGTTCTCGATGGTGAGGAGCGTGACGAAGTTATCACTGAGCCTGAATTCAAGGCTGAGGGTTACAACTGGAGCGATGGCTCAACTCACCGCATCAAAGTAAACACTGTGTACAACTTCAATGGCGAGAATGTTACTGCCGAAGGTAAGCAAGTTATATTTAACGTTAAAGCCGGTGTTGAAAACATCGAAGTGAACCTCGTTAACGTTTATCCCAACCCCGCTACTTCTTACATCAACGTAGAAGGTGCTGTTGAGAAACTCGCTTTGTACGATATGAACGGTCGCCTCGTAGCTGAGACTGCTGCCAACACTATCGATGTTACAGCTCTTGCTGCCGGCAACTACTTGCTCAATATCACTAACAACGGCAACGTTCGCACTGTTAAGGTACTCGTTGTTCGCTAATTAGTTCGATATATTACATCTTTGGAGGTGCGTTCTCATATGGGGATGCACCTCCTTTTTTAATTATATGCAGTACACCGCAAACTTGTTACCTTTATTTACTCACTTTTTCGATATTTTTATCTACCTTCACAACCTCATGAAACATCAATTGCATTTATCTTAACCATATTGAAACATATCATTAAAACAATGAAAAAAATCTCTATTCTTTTTGCTGCTATACTTGTGGCAATTAGTGCATTTGCCGAGAAGGGTGCTATTGTGCTCACCAGTCCCGTCAATTTTCAAGTATTGGCAATTTCGCCCAACGGACAATGGGCGTGTGGTATCTCGGGTGATGGTATAACATCGACCGAGAAGGGAGTACTATGGAACTTGCAAACAGGCGAGTTTACCTACCTCTCTACATCGGGTAGCTCTACAGCCTATGACGTAGCCGATGATGGTACTGTAGTAGGCTCGGGTGGTTATTACAAGGATGGTCGCTGGCACTCGTTGGGCGGACAAGCCATGTCTATCTCGCGCGATGGTCGCACTATCGTAGGATACTCGATGATGGGTGGTGGATATGCTCCTACCAAGTGGGTCGACGGCAAGTATGCCCTTACATATCCCTATGACAACGATGTAGCTCAATGTTATACCGTATCGGACGATGGTACGCTTGCTGCCGGATGGGGTTACACTACCATTGGTGGCTCTACACTCAACCGCACCATAGCCTTGTGGAACGACTCGACTGTTGAGTATCTTAGCCCTCGCGCTACATTTACCGAGGCCGGTCGTCGATTCTCGCCCGATGGTACAAAACTTGTGTGCGAAACTTGGGGTCGCCCGTTTGTATACGACCTCACTACAAAGGAAAAATTCCAGATACCTTTCTATTGTGAGTATGCCACCAAAGATGAGATCTGCTCAGGCTATCTTGTTTGCTATGTCAATGACGAAGGTACAGTATTGGGACAAGAGCAGATGACCAATCCTCTTACCAACGCATCCGATACCTATGCCTTTATTTATGATGCCAAGGCCGGTCACCCTCGCAAGCTCGTTGAGTGGCTCCAGACTGAACATGGCGTAGAGATAGATGCCAATGAACAAATGCCCTATCGTGGTGTGGAGATGAGTAACGATGGTAAGGTTATATCGATGCTCAGTAATGTGTGCGAAAATGGTCTCATGACGGGCGATTATGTATCGATAGTGGTACTGCTCGACCGTGAGGTTGATATATGTCCTCCCGTAACACTCCAAACTGAGAAATTGCGTGGACTCAACAGTGTGCGCCTCACTTGGAAAGAGCCTATTATGAATGCTACCAATGTGTTGGGCTACAACATCTATCGCGACGGACAACGTATTGTTGAGGCTCAGCCCGAGTTGGCATACATCGATGCTGTTCCTGCCGAGGGACAATATACCTATACCGTGACAGCCCTATATCCCGGCGAGGGTGATGAACTTATCGAGTCGGAGCAAGCCGAGCCTGTTACCATAGACGTATATGCCGAGCCTCTCAACACAGCGCGCAACATCCAATTGCATCCTGTCAATTTCAACGATATGAAATTGCGTTGGGGTGAGCCCGAGCCCAATTCTCCCTCATTCACCTACTACGACTACGATGAGCAGACTACAGGATTTGGTGGTGGTGTCGTATCGTTCTCGGTTGCCATGCGCTTACCTATCGATATTGTAGCCAACTATTCCGATGATTTCGTTATCTCGCGAGTATCGTTCATCCCCCGCAATCCCGAGGCCAAATTTACCATTAAGGTATATGTAAATGGCGAAGAGAAGGCTACGCAAGCTGTCGATAATGCGCTCTTGTCGTACAACAACATGAATACAATCGACCTTGATGCGCCTGTCAAGTTTGCTTCATTAGACGATGTGATGATAGCCATTGATGTCGATGCAACAGGATTTTCGGCTTCATCCAATGATGTTATAGGCATGTGCTATGGTCAGGCAACACCCGGATATTCCGACCTCTTGCGTCAAGCAGCCGAGCCGGAGTTCTACTCGCTCAACCAATCTTCTCTCGACAGTGGTTATGGCGAGTTCTTGGTAAGCTGGGCTATCACAGCCGTACTCTCTAAAGTAGATGCGAATGGTAATGTTAACTTCGATAGCGATGTTGTAGCCAATTATGAAATCTTCCGCGACGACAACAAGTTGGCCGATGTTACAACAACCGACTATTTCGATACCAACCTTACAACCGGTCGTCACGAATACAAGATAGTAGTACATTATGCCGATGGCTCTGTATCGACTCCGGCCTCTACTCTTGTCAATTTTGCGCCTAAGTATGAGGTACTCCGTGCTATCAACGATGTCAAAGTATCGGTCGACGAAAATGCCGATGCCTTGGATGCCGAGTGGTTGGCTCCTATCAACAACGACGCAACAGTATTATCGTATGCACGAGGCAATAGCTCGGGCAAGGGTATGACACGCTCGGGTGCTACCGATCTTATCGAGTATACCGTTGCACACGAATATCCCTACACTTACTTCGATTGGTATGAAGGTTACGACATTGTGGCATTGCGTTTCTATCCTACTGCCGAGGCTGTTTTTGGCCTTGTGTTGGAGGTGGATGGTATAGACCAAGAGATGATTGTTCTCAGCGAAGTGGATGTAGAAGGTGGTTATGTACTCAATAAGTGGAATGAAGTGAAACTTACCAACCCTCACAAGATAACTTCGGGGGAAAACATTCGCATCAAACTCGTTTGTACCGAGGTAGATCCCACCACATATCCTATTACCATGGACAACAGTAGAGGCAATGTAGGTATGTCGGACTTGTATTCGTTTAACTATTCTACATTCAGCTCGGCATACTCCGATGGCGGATTGTCGGGCAACTGGATGTTGGGTATGGTTGTTGCCAACGACAATACCGACCCATTGCCTGTCGACGGTTACAATGTTGAGTTGGACGGTGAGCAAGCCAATAGCGAGTTGATTACCACAACACAATTCAGAAAAGAAGGTCTTGGATGGAAAAATGCTCAAACCCACCGTATACGCGTCAACACTATCTATAATATAGATGGTAATGTACATGAAGTTAAGGGCGAACAGCTTGTGTTTAACGTCTTGGCCGGTGTAGAGCGCATTGATGTAGACCGTGTAAACGTTTACCCCAATCCTGCTACTTCTATTATCAACGTCGATGGTGTCGTCGAGCAACTCGCCTTGTACGATATGCAAGGTCGTATAGTGGCAAAGACCCTCGAGAACTCTCTCGATGTAACGGCTCTTCCCGTTGGTAATTATTTGCTCAAGATAAGCGATAAAGAAGGTACTCGCACAGTGAAAGTACTCATCGCTCGATAACGTATAATACTTATACAGCTTATATAGCCACCGCAATCAAGTCTGGTTGTGGTGGCTTGTTTTATGATAGAGTATGATATGCTATTTGTGCGCTCGTTGTGAAATAACAAACCAAGTTTTGTATATTTCGCACGTTTGTCGTATCTTTACCCACACAAATACTGAATGAATATGGTACAAAATGAACGTATAATACGCCACGAACTCGTTGTTGAGGCCGGCCGTCGCATGATGATGGCGGCTCGTACTGCCCCCAAAGCTCGTGGTGTCGATATTATTGAGATAGCATTGGTAAGTGAGCGTGCCGACCTTGAGAAGCTATCGGCCGTTATGCGTAGCAAAGGCGAGGAGAGTGGTATGCAATTCTTGTTGCGCGACTCGGAGAATATATTACAAGGTGATGCCGTATTGCTCATAGGTACACCCATTGCCAATCAAGGCCTTAATTGTGCGTACTGTGGTTGCGAAAAGTGTGTCGATAAACCTGTTATGGCTCCTTGTGCCATGAACTCGGTAGACTTGGGTATTGCCGTAGGCTCGGCCTGTTCGATTGCCGCTACTCTTTGTGTTGATACTCGTGTGATGTTCTCGGCCGGTTGGTCGTCTTTGTCGCTCGATTGGTTGCCCGGTTGCACACAGGTTATAGCCATTGCATTGAGTTGTACCTCTAAGAATCCATTCTTCGACCGTCAACCCCGCGTCGAGGCCAATACGTCTGAGAATGAAAAGAAATAATATCATACTGCCTGCCGAATGGGCTCCTCAAAGTGCTATACAGCTCACTTGGCCTCATCGTAACACCGACTGGGCATATATGCTCGATGAGGTAGAGGAGTGCTTTGTAAACTTGGCACGCGAAATAGCCGCACGACAACTGTTGCTCATTGTTACGCCCGAGCCGGAGCAAGTACGCAACCGCATTGCCCATGTCGTAAACATGGATAACGTGCGCATTGTTGAGTGTAATAGCAACGACACTTGGGCGCGCGATCATGGTGGTATTACGGTCTATGTCGACGGTGAGCAGGTGGTATACGATTTTGCCTTCAATGGTTGGGGACTCAAGTTTGCTGCTTGTTACGACAACCTCATTACTTCGCAATTGAACAAGCAAGGTCTATTGCACGCACTCTATCAAAATCGCCTCAATTTCATCATCGAAGGTGGCTCTATCGAGAGCGATGGTTGTGGTACGATGCTTACCACAAGCGAGTGTCTGCTCTCGCCCAATCGCAATGGTGAGTGGGACAAAAACGAGATTGAGCAGTATCTGTGCGATGCCTTTGGCTTATCACAAATCCTGTGGCTCGATCATGGCTACCTGGCAGGTGACGATACCGATAGCCACATCGATACTTTGGCGCGATTGGCCCCGGACAATACCATCTTGTATGTACGTTGCGAGGACGAGACCGACGAGCATTACAAGGCATTGCAAGCCATGGAGCAGCAGTTGCGCACATTCACAACTCTCGATGGCAAGCCTTACCGACTCCTGCCACTACCTATGGCGCAAGCCGCTTATGATGAAGAGGGTGAGCGACTCCCTGCTACTTATGCCAACTTCCTCATCATGAACGATGCCGTGTTGTATCCTACTTATGGCGTGCCGGTGCTGGACGAAGAGGCCGCGCGTGTCATTGCCGAGGCTTTCCCGGGTCGTGAAGTGGTAGGTGTCGATTGTCAACCCCTCATAAAGCAGCACGGTTCGTTGCACTGTGTCACTATGCAATATCCGTCGAATGTGATAGAATAAAAAAAACTGATATTATGAGCAAAATATTAAAGGTAGGCATTGTTCAACAAAGTAACACTGCCGATATAGAACAAAACAAGGCGTCGTTGCGTGCCGGTATCGAACGCTGTGCCGAGCAAGGTGCTCAACTTGTCGTGTTACAAGAGTTGCACAATTCGCTATACTTCTGCCAAACAGAGAATACCGACCTCTTTGACCTCGCCGAGCCTATCCCCGGCCCCTCTACCGACTTTTACAGTGCGATAGCACGTGCCTGTGGTGTCGTATTGGTAACATCGCTCTTTGAGCGTCGCGCTCCCGGGTTGTATCACAACACTGCAGTGGTATTCGATAGCGACGGCTCAATAGCGGGCAAATATCGCAAGATGCACATCCCCGATGACCCTGCCTATTATGAGAAGTTCTACTTTACCCCCGGTGACTTGGGTTTTGAGCCTATCAATACATCGTTGGGTAAGTTGGGCGTATTGGTATGTTGGGATCAATGGTATCCCGAGGCTGCTCGACTCATGTCATTGCGTGGCGCCGAGCTCCTCATCTATCCCACTGCAATAGGCTGGGAGAGTAGCGATACCGATGCCGAGAAGGCTCGTCAGCAAGGTGCTTGGGAGACTGTACAACGTGGTCATGCTGTAGCCAACGGATTACCCGTCATTACAGTCAATCGTGTAGGACATGAGCCCGACCCTTCGGGACAAACTCGAGGCATACAATTCTGGGGACATAGTTTCGTGGCAGGTCCGCAAGGTGAGCTCATCTTCTTGGCTCCCGACGATGCTCCCTGTACAACAGTTGTTGAGGTCGATATGGAACGTAGCGAGCAAGTGCGTCGTTGGTGGCCTTTCCTTCGCGACCGTCGCATAGAGAATTATGGCGATATAGTCAAGCGCTTCAGAGATTAAGGTATATACCCTTGTGTATATTGCCTGCTCCTATATAACATGAGAGACTGTGCCAAAATCCTATTTTGTTACAGTCTCTCATTGTGTGTTATTTCTTGTTATTCTTCAATTTCTCTTTGTTGACCTGTGGTTGTGTCTTATAGGTCTTGAGTTTCTCGGAGTTATATAAGTCGATAGGTGCAACTATCGGTCGGTCAAATTCTATTCGTCGTTCGCTCAACATACCCTCAAGTCCTTTTATATTATACTCTTTGATAGGACGAGGTTGACACAACTCTATACCCAGGTCATTCTTGTATATTTCGTAAACAAGTTCGGCATTATAGTATCTGTTGTTGTCGAATTTCATTTGGTAGTCATACTCGGCAAGCATATATTTTTTTAAGTCAATCTTTACCTCTTTGTTGGTAGCACGCATAAGGGTGTATTCCGAATTAGCACCATGATTGATAAAACCTTGTAGTGGCGAGAGGGTTACTTTTCGGTCTACATTCAGCACATATTGTGCGCTATCACGCTCTACGATGATACCGCAGTGTGTAATGGTTGATTCTGTAACAAGTTCGATAAGCTCCGATTGCTCGTTTATGGCTCTCTGAAAGATAATGTCTCCTTCACGAGGGGTATCTACACTATTACATCCTATACACAACAATAGGAGTAGGGCGCAATAAATATTTTTCATCTGTTTCATTGTTTGTTATTTTAGTTGTTTTTGGGAGTGCTAAGATAAGCATTATTGTCGATATGTGCGCACTATCATGATGACAAAATGACTTGCCAAACTGCAATTTTGTCTTGTAATATATTGGTTATCATGACTTTCTGTCTTGTTTGATGAAGTGGTATCGCTTTTGATTTTATGTAAACGAACATCGTTGCTCGCGATGTGTTTATTAATGAAAAGATAAAGAAAGGAGATATAAAAATGAATTTCAACAATTTTACTATCAAGTCGCAAGAGGCTATACAGAAAGCAGTCGATTACACTACTCGCAGTGGATGTCAATCGGTCGAACCTGTGCATCTGTTGCGTGCCACTATCGATGTAGGCGATAGCCTGGTCGATTTCGTTTTTCAAAAGTTGGGCGTTGCCAAGCAATCGCTTATACAGTGGTGCGACCGTTCTATTGCCGCGCAACCTCGGGTGAGTGGGGGCGAGCCTTACTTGAGTCGCGAGAGTAACAAGGTGTTGCAACGCGCATCTGACTATTCGGCTCAGCAAGGCGACCGATTTGTAGCCCTCGAATCATTGTTGATGGCTCTGTTTCTTGTCAAGAGCGAGGCTTCTACCTACCTCAAGGATGCCGGTGTTACCGAGAAGGAGTTGGGGGCTGCTATCGATGAGTTGCGTCGTGGTAAGAGTGTTACCGATCAGGGCGCTGAAGGTAGTTACAATGCCTTGTCGAAGTATGCAATCAACCTCAACGAGCGTGCCCGTACCGGCAAGTTAGACCCCGTTATTGGTCGTGATGACGAGATACGTCGCGTATTACAAATATTGAGCCGTCGCACCAAGAATAATCCTATTCTCATAGGTGAGCCCGGTACAGGAAAGACTGCCATTGCCGAAGGTCTTGCACACCGCATTGTGCGTGGTGATGTCCCCGAGAACCTTAAGACAAAGCAAATCTTCTCGCTCGACATGGGTGCGCTGGTTGCCGGTGCTAAGTATAAAGGCGAGTTTGAAGAGCGACTCAAGGCTGTTGTCAATGAAGTGGTTGAGGCCGATGGCGAGATTATTCTCTTCATCGACGAGATACACACACTTGTAGGAGCCGGTAAAGGCGAAGGCGCTATGGATGCCGCCAATATCCTCAAGCCTGCATTGGCACGTGGCGAGTTGCGCTCGATAGGTGCTACCACGCTCAATGAGTATCAAAAATATTTCGAGAAGGACAAGGCTTTGGAGCGTCGTTTCCAGATTGTAATGGTCGATGAGCCCGATGAACTGAGCACTATATCTATCCTGCGCGGATTGAAGGAACGTTACGAAAACCACCACAAGGTACGTATCAAAGACGATGCGATTATTGCCGCAGTACAGTTGTCGCAACGTTACATTACCGACCGTTTCTTGCCCGATAAGGCCATCGACCTCATGGACGAAGCTGCGGCTAAGTTGCGACTCGAGGTCGATTCGGTACCGGAGGCGCTCGACGAGATAAGCCGTAAACTCAAACAACTCGAGATTGAGCGTGAGGCGATAAAACGTGAGAACGATAAAGACAAGATAGATACCCTCGGACGTGAAATAGCCGACCTGCGCGAGGAAGAGACTCGCTTGCAAGCCAAGTGGAAGGCTGAGAAAGAGTTGGTCAACCGTATTCAACAAAACAAGATTGACATCGAAAACCTTCGTTTTGAAGCCGAACGCGCCGAACGTGAAGGTGACTACGGTAGAGTGGCCGAAATTCGCTATGCCAAGATTAAACATAAGGAGGATGAGATTGCCGAGATACAGACCCGCTTGCACGACATGCAAGGCGATAAGGCCATGATTAAAGAAGAGGTCGAAGCCGAAGACATTGCCGATATCGTTTCGCGTTGGACCGGTATTCCGGTGAGCAAGATGATGCAGAGCGAGCGCGAGAAACTGTTGCATCTTGAGGAGGAGTTGCATCGTCGCGTAGTAGGGCAGGATGAGGCTATCCGCGCCATATCCGATGCTGTGCGTCGCAGTCGTGCCGGATTGAACGACCCTCGCCGTCCTATTGGCTCATTTATCTTCTTGGGTACTACCGGTGTAGGTAAGACCGAGTTGGCCAAGGCCTTGGCTGAGTATCTCTTCGATGACGAAAACATGCTCACACGTATCGATATGAGCGAGTATCAAGAGAAGTTCAGCGCTACCCGCCTCATTGGCTCGCCTCCCGGTTATGTTGGTTATGACGAGGGTGGACAACTCACCGAAGCCATCCGTCGCAAACCCTACTCGGTGGTGTTGTTTGATGAAATTGAGAAGGCGCATCCCGATATTTTCAATGTCTTGTTACAGGTGCTCGACGATGGCCGTCTCACCGACAACAAAGGTCGACTGGTCAATTTCAAGAATACCATTATCATCATGACATCGAATATGGGCTCGCAACTTATTCGCGACAACTTCTCGCGTATGACTGCCGACAATCGAGAGCAAGTCATTGATGCTACACGCGAGGCCGTCTTGGCGATGCTCAAGCAGACTATTCGTCCCGAATTTCTCAACCGCATTGATGAGACCATCATGTTCACTCCCTTGAGCGAGAACGAGATACAAGAGATTGTGCAGATTCAGATAGAGGGCGTGTGCAGTATGCTTGCCAAGAATGGAGTGCGATTGCAAGTTACACCCGAGGCGATGGCATTGCTCTCACGCGAAGGCTACGACCCCGAGTTTGGTGCACGTCCCGTCAAGCGTGTCATTCAGCGACAGTTGCTCAATGCCCTCTCCAAACAGCTACTATCGGGCACTGTCGACAACACTCGACCCATTGTGGTGGGTGTGAAAGACGATGCGCTGATATTCAGCAACTAATAGTGTAAAATAACACCTTGAAGGCAAGCCGGTGGTATAACTCGTTATATCCCGGCTTGTTCTTTTTGGATATAAAATGTATACGACCCCTCCGTACTTCTTGTTTGTTGCAAATACACTCTTTTTCTTCTCCAATCGTAAGTAATAGGGTGTTTAATGTTAAATAAATTAAAACCGCCGAATATTTATTATGTTTGAAAACATGTTTTTCTAAATGTTTTACTACATTTGCCAAGTGTTTTTCATGGTATTAGATTAAGATTAAGGTTAACTAAGATTGGTTGTCGTGATGGCAATCAATTTTTTTTATACCCTCATCATCCCTCTGTTTCATGTAGCTAACATCCAATCGGGTAGATTTTTAGTGCCAATTTAAAAACTTTTTTAAAAGATGCCTTACTCACACGCTTCTTTATGGTTAAACCGAAAATTTTGTGTACTTTTGTAGTTTGGAACGAATAAGCACTATTCATAACGACATGGAACAACAAAAACGATTGGCCATATTAGGCTCTACCGGTTCGATAGGACGACAAACACTCGAGACTGTCGATGCATATCCCGAGCTCTTTGAGGTCTATATGATTACTGCAAATAGTCAGGTTGACCTTCTTATTGAACAGGCTCGCAAATATCAGCCCGAGGTGGTAATTATTGCCAATGAGAACTACTATGTGCAATTGCGCGATGCCCTTGCTCACCTTCCCATCAAGGTGTATGCCGGTGCCGATGCTATTGCCGATGCTGTTACGCTACCCGATATCGACATCGTGGTAACGGCTATGGTTGGATATGCCGGTTTATTGCCTACCATTCGTGCCATTGAGGCCAAGAAAACCATTGCTCTTGCCAATAAAGAGACTCTTGTTGTTGCCGGCGACCTCATTACCCGACTGGCTGTTGAGCATCGTGTACCTATCATCCCCGTCGACTCGGAGCATTCGGCTATCTTCCAATGTCTGGTAGGTGAGGGTGATAATCCTATCGAGAAGATTATTCTCACAGCTTCGGGTGGCCCGTTCCGTTGCCACACACAAGAGCAACTGCTCAAGGTGACACGTGCCGATGCTTTGCGTCACCCCAATTGGAAAATGGGAAACAAAATCACCATCGACTCGGCAACGCTCATGAACAAAGGTTTTGAGATGATTGAGGCCAAATGGCTTTTTGGTGTCACACCTTCGCAGATTGAGGTCGTTGTTCATCCGCAGTCGATTGTACACTCAATGGTCGAGTTTGCCGACGGTGCTGTCAAGGCACAATTGGGTACACCCGACATGAAGTTGCCTATACGATATGCTCTGTCATATCCCAATCGCCTTGTGTCGACCGACCGCAAGTTGTCGCTTACCGATTATGCCTCACTCACTTTCGAGCGTCCCGACATGGTGCGTTTCCCACTTCTTCAATATGCCTTCGACGCTGTCGAAAAGGGTGGTAACATGCCTTGCATCATGAATGCTGCCAATGAAATTGCTGTAGCTGCTTTCTTGAATGACCGTATAGGATTCTGTCAGATTGCCGAGACGGTAGCACATGCTATGAATAGAGTCGATTTTGTGGCATCACCGCTTCTTGACGACTATATTGCTACCAACCGCGAGGCGCGCGACTGTGCTGCTCGTTACATCGAAACACTTAAATAACAATATAACAACGTATGGAATCATTTCTTATCAAGGCCCTGCAATTGATGCTGAGTTTGTCTATCCTCGTTGGTTTCCACGAGTTCGGACACTACATTTTTGCTCGCATTTTCGGCATCAGAGTAGAGCGCTTTTTCCTGTTTTTTGATTACAAATTTGCACTTTTGAGTTTCAAGCGCGAGGCCAAGTCGCTTGTGGTGAAAGTGTGCGATAAGCTCAAGTTCGACATCCCCATGCGGGCTGCCAAGCCCTCCGATACCGAGTTTGGTGTGGGGTGGATACCCTTTGGTGGCTATGTGAAGATAGCCGGTATGATCGACGAGTCGATGGACCTCGAGCAGATGAAACAACCCATGCAACCTTGGGAGTTTCGCGCAAAGCCCGCTTGGCAACGTCTGCTTGTAATGGTTGCCGGCGTATTGTTCAACTTTATTCTTGCTATCATTATTTATGCCGCGGTTACATTCCATTGGGGTGAGACCTATTTACCCTTTGAGAATGCCACTGCAGGTATGGAGTTCAGCCAGCCGGCATTGGAGAGTGGATTTAACAATGGCGATATTATCTTGGCTGCCGATGGCGAGAAACTTGAGTATCTCAATAACGAGACCCTTCACGCCATTATTGAGGCACAAGAGGTTACTGTATTGCGCGACGGTGCCGAGGTGGCTGTTGCCATCGACGACAGTATGATGTTGAAGATTATGAAACAGAACACAGGCTTTGCTTCATATCGCATACCGCCCGTTGTGTACATGGTCGAGGAGAATATGGGTGCTCATGCAGCCGGTATTGTCAAGGGCGACAAAATCGTGGGTATCGACAGCACGGCTGTAGGTAGCCTTACCGAACTTCGTCTGGCATTGGAGTCTTACAAGTCGCAGATGGTCGATGTCACCTTCTTGCGTGCCGACAGCCTAATGACTGCATCGGTGGCAGTTGACTCTTTGGCTCGTATAGGTGTTGCCACTACTCCTATCAATCAGCTCTTTACATTTGTTACCAAGAAATACAGCTTCTGGGAGTCTATCCCTCGTGGCATCGAGATAGGTGTAAGTCGTCTTGTCAACTATGTGAGCGACTTTAAGTATGTATTTACCAAGGAGGGAGCACAAAGCCTCGGCGGTTTTGGTTCTATTGGCAGCCTCTTTGCTTCTTCTTGGGATTGGTACTCGTTCTGGAGCATGACAGCATTCCTCTCGGTAATCCTTGCCTTCATGAACATCCTTCCTATCCCCGCGCTCGACGGTGGTCATGTGCTTTTCCTCTTATTCGAGGTAATAACTCGTCGCAAGCCCGGTGATAAATTCTTGGAGATAGCCCAGACAGTAGGACTCTTCCTCCTGTTCGGTTTGCTTATCTATGCCAACGCCAACGATATTGTTAGATTTTTCTTTAAGTAACCTACTATAATATATGTCACAAAGTAGATTTATACTCAAGCCCGGAAAGGAAGATTCGTTTCGCCGTTTTCACCCTTGGGTCTTTTCAGGAGCCATACAACGTGTTATTGGTGAGCCTGTCGAAGGCGACGTTGTTACGGTTGAAGATTGGCAAGGAAACTTTGTAGGTGTAGGACACTTCCAGATAGGTAGTATTGCGGTGCGCATCCTATCATTTACACCTGTCGAGATTGACTATGCCTTCTATTGCGAACGATTGCGTGTTGCTTACGAGATGCGTCGCAGTCTCGGCCTTGAGAATGGCGACTACAACAATGCCTATCGCTTGGTACATGGTGAGGGTGACAACCTGCCGGGTCTTATCATCGATATATATCGCAACACTGCGGTAGTACAGGCTCATAGCCCCGGTATGCACTATGCGCGTCATACGTTGGCCAAGGCACTCAAGGAGGTAATGGGCGACAAGCTCGACAATATTTACTACAAGTCCGAGACTACACTTCCCTATAAAGCCGCTCTTGAGCAAGAGAATGAGTATCTGTTGGGTGGCGTAGGAGAGGATACTGCAACCGAAAACGGATTGACATTCCATGTCGATTGGTTGCGTGGTCAAAAGACCGGTTTCTTTGTCGATCAACGTGAAAATCGTTCCTTGCTTGAGCGTTATTCGCGCGGTCGCAAGGTTCTCAATATGTTTTGCTACACCGGTGGCTTTTCTTTCTACGCCATGCGTGGTGGTGCCGAGTTGGTACACTCGGTCGACAGTTCGGCCAAGGCCATCGACCTTACTTGTCAAAACGTTGAGTTGAACTTCCCCGGCGATACTCGTCACAAAGCCTTTGCCGAAGATGCATTCAAGTATCTCGATGCTATGGGCGATAATTACGACCTCATTATTCTCGACCCGCCCGCGTTTGCCAAGCATCGCAAGGTGCTCAACAATGCGCTGCAAGGTTATCGTAAGCTCAATGCCAAGGCGTTCGAGAAGATACGTCCCGGTGGTATACTCTTTACCTTCTCTTGTTCGCAAGTAGTGAGCAAGGAGAACTTCCGTTTGGCGGTATTTACAGCTGCAGCTCAGTCGGGTCGCAAGGTGCGCATCCTGCACCAGCTTACACAACCTGCCGATCACCCGGTTAATATATATCATCCCGAGGGTGAATACCTTAAGGGATTGGTATTGTATGTCGAATAATAATAAATTATAATAAAGTAAACTATAACCAATTAATTGTTTTTCTATGAAAAAAAACATCTGTATCATGTTGGCTTCATTGTCACTCATGGCTTGCGCTCCCGGTGCAAACCAAAAAGAGAACGCCGAGTTTGACTACACTGTTGAGCGTTTTGCCGACCTCGAAGTTCTCCGCTATCAAGTTAAAGGTTTCGACGAGTTACCCCTCGAGCAAAAGAAACTTATCTATTTCTTGCAAGAGTCTGCTCTCTATGGTCGTGACATCCTTTTCGACCAAAACAGCAAGTGGAGCTTGCCCCTTCGTTACACCCTTGAGGCTATCTACACCGACTATCAAGGTGACAAAACTACTGCCGATTGGGCTGCTTTCGAGACATACATCAAGCAAATTTGGTTTGCTAATGGCTTGCACCACCACTATTCAAGCGACAAGATTATCCCCGCTTTCTCTCAAGAGTTCTTCGCTGAGGCTGTAAAGGCTGTTGATACTGCTAAGTTGCCCTTGCGCGAAGGCGAGACTGTTGAGCAATTCTTGGCTACTCTCATGCCTATCATGTTCGACCCCACTGTGATGCCCAAGCGCACCAACCAAGCCGACGGCGAGGATGTTGTGGCTACTTCGGCAGGTAACTACTACGACGGTGTTACTCAAGCCGAGGCTGAGGCTTTCTACAATGCAATGAAAGACCCCAACGATGCTACTCCTATCTCTTATGGTCTTAACAGCCGTCTTGTTAAGCGCAATGGTAAAATCTATGAGGAGGTTTACAAGATCGATGGCCGTTACGGTCAAGCTATTGCACGCATCGTCGAGTACCTCGAAAAAGCAGCTACTGTTGCCGAGAACGAACAACAAAAGGCTGTCATCGAGAAACTTATCGAGTACTATCGCACCGGCGATTTGAAGACTTTCGACGAGTATGCTATCTTGTGGGTAAAAGACCTCGATAGCCGCGTTGACTTCGTGAATGGTTTCACTGAGTCTTATGGCGACCCCCTCGGTATGAAAGCAAGCTGGGAGTCGGTTGTAAACTTCAAGGATCTTGAGGCTTCACGTCGTACTGAGCTTATCAGTGAGAATGCTCAATGGTTTGAGGACAACTCACCCACAGAGCCTCGCTTCAAGAAAGATAGCGTGAAGGGTGTATCGGCCAAGGTTATCACTGCTGCTATCCTTGCCGGTGATTGCTATCCTTCTACTGCTATCGGTATCAACCTCCCCAATGCCAACTGGATTCGCGCCGCTCACGGTTCTAAGTCGGTTACTATCGATAACATTACCGAGGCTTATGCCGAGGCTGCCAAGGGTAACGGCTTCAACGAGGAGTTCGTTTACAGCGATGTTGAGCGTCAATTGCTCGCCGAGTATGGTGGTATCACAGGTGACTTGCACACCGACTTGCACGAGTGCTTGGGTCACGGCTCTGGTAAGTTGCTCCCCGGTGTTGACCCCGATGCTTTGAAGGCTCACGGTTCTACTCTCGAAGAGGCTCGCGCCGACCTTTTTGCTCTCTATTACATAGCCGATGCTAAGTTGGTCGAGTTGGGTATCATTCCCAATGCCGAGGCTTATAAGGCTTGCTACTATCAACAAATGATGAACGGCTTGATGACTCAATTGCACCGTATCGAGCCCGGTAAAGATGTTGAAGAAAGCCACATGCGCGACCGTCAATTGATTGCTGCTTGGGCTTACGACTTGGGTAAGGCTGATAACGTAATTGAATTTGTTGTCGTTGATGGCAAACGCTATGTGAAGATTAACGACTACGTGAAGTTGCGCGAAATCTTCGGTCAACAACTCGCCGAAATTCAACGTATCAAGAGTGAGGGTGACTATGAGGCCGGTCGTATCTTGGTTGAGAAATATGCTGTAAAGGTTGATCCCGATCTCCACAAAGAGGTTTTGGACCGTTACAATGCTCTCGATCTTGCTCCCTACAAGGGCTTTGTTAACCCCGTTTACACAGCTCACTACGATGCTGAGGGTAACATCATTGATGTAACACTCGATTATACCGAGGGTTATGCCGAGCAAATGTTGCGTTATTCTAAGGATTACGCTACTTTGCCCGTATACAACGACTGATAAACGCCTTTCATGCAGGTCTTTGTAGCCTGCTGTTGTATATACCACCCATGTTGTGTTGTAAAGCACTGCATGGGTGGTTTCTTTTTTGCAAATGTTTTGCTATTTTTGCGTTTGGTGTATAATCTATATATTAATGTATATGCGCAAACTTACTCTTATAGCTCTACTTTTATCGGTCTGTGCAACACTTTCGGCGCAAGACCTATCGTTACAGCGTGGCGAAAGCCAAGACTTGGGTGTGTTATTGGGCGAAAAGCTCAATCACAACGGTTTGGTTATCAATCCTACCCCGCAGGAATTACAACTGCATAATGCTACCCTTGATATTAACAAGGGTGTAGTATTAAAAGGCTCTTCACTGGAGTATGCACAAGAATTGGAGTTTCTCAAACCTACACGCAAGGGTGTTGCTCTGCGAATTGATAAAGATGTGAACTTGCCTTCGCACTATGGTGTGAGATTGATCCCCGGTGCTTATCGTCTCGACATTACTCGCAAGGGGATAGATATACGTGCGCATGACGATATGGGGGTATTCTATGCCATACAAACATTGCGACAGATTGCCGAGAGTGAAATTGCCAAAGGTGGAAAATTGCCTTCTCTTACCATCAACGACTGGCCATCATTGCCATGTCGCGGTGTGGTAGAAGGCTTTTATGGAACACCTTGGTCGCATCAAACACGCATGTCGCTCATCGACTTCTATGGTCGATACAAGATGAACTACTACATCTATGGCCCCAAAGACGACCCTTATCACAGTTCGCCCAATTGGCGCGAGCCTTATCCTGCCGATGAGGCTGAGAATATACGCCACTTGGTTGACGCATGCCGTCGCAATCGTGTCAATTTTGTGTGGGCTATTCATCCCGGACAGGACATCCGCTGGGATGAGGAGGATTATGGCAATCTGTTGCGTAAGTTTCAGTATATGTATGAGTTGGGAGTACGCGCCTTTGCAATTCACTTCGATGATATTTCGGGCGAGGGTGCTAAACCCACCTATCAGATAGCATTGCTCAATCGTCTCAATGAGGAGTTTGTCGTTCCGCGTGGCGATATAGCACCGCTGATAGTATGTCCCACCGACTATACCCGTCTGTGGGCCAATCCTACTCCGCGAGGCAGCTTGGTGCAATATGGCAACACGTTGCACCCCTCGGTCGACATATTTTGGACCGGTGATGCTGTATGTAGCGACCTTACCGAAGAGACCGTTGCATGGGTAGGCGAGCGTGTGCAACGTCCCATTCTCTTTTGGTGGAACTATCCTGTTACCGACTATGTTCGTCACATATTGCTGCAAGCTCCCGTGTATGGACTCTCCTCTACAATGAATGCCGACAAGGTACGAGGCATTGTCAGTAACCCTATGGAGCATGGCGAAGCCTCTAAATTGGCACTTTATAGTGTGGCCGATTATGCTTGGAATACCCATGCCTACAATCCTATTGATAGTTGGGAGCGTGCATTGGAAGTCATGGCTCCCGATGTGAGCGGTGCATATCGTACATTTGCCATTCACTCTTGCGATACCGAAACAGGCTATCGTCGCATAGAGTCGTGGGAAACCGAGACCTTTACCATCGATACATACACACCGCAATTGGCTGATAAGCTCATGGCTGAGTGTGTGGCAATAGAGGCTGTACCTACTCAAATGGAAGAGTGTAACAACAAAGCCCTGCTTGCCGAGTTGCGCCCTTGGCTGATTGAGTTTGCCAAGCTGGGTACTCGCTGTCGCCAAGCCATAGAGGCTCTTGAGTTGTACCGAGAAGAGCGTTATCAAGACTTTTGGAATGCCTATGTCGACAATCTCATGACTCGTGACGAAGTAGAGGCCTACAATGCCCACAGCAGTGGTACAATGAAGTTACAACCTTTCTACAAGAACCTGATGGACGATATGGCGGCATCTTTCTATGAGTTGTTGTCGGGAAATAAAGCCTCGGTGTTTAAGCCTATCGGTACATACCCATCGTTACAAGCCCCGCAAGCCAAGTATATGTTCGACGACGATACCGCTACCTATTACCATTCGGGAGCCGGACAACGCACCGACCATTATGTCGCTATCGATATGGGTTTTGTGCAGAATGTCAATCATGTGCACATTCTGCAAGGTCGCAATTCGGTCGATGATGTCGATTATTTTGACCATGCCATTCTCGAATATTCGGCCGATGGCGATGTATGGATGGCTCTATCCGACACGCTCGTCGGTGTATATGATATTACGTGGAAGGGTGAGCCTGTTGAGGCGCGTTATGTGCGCATGCGCAAATTGCCGTCAAGCAAAACCAATTGGTTGGCTGTTCGTTCATTTGAGATAAATCCTGTCGAAAAGTCACGCTATCACATCGACTGCAATCCTTACACAGCCCTTGAGGCAACCTCAACGGTAGGTGTCGAACTGCCTCAAAGTGCAGCCCGCTGTGTCATCTTGCTGGGAGTTGTTGACTTGGCAACTAATCCTACTTGTAGCCTCTTTGCCTCAGACGGCACGCTGTTGCGCAAGGTCGATATTCACTCATCACTGTTGGAGGTAGATGTTACCGACGCCGCAACCTTGCAATTAGATGGGGTAGATACAATTTTTGAGATTATCCCCACTCGATAATGGTGGCATTACCCTATAAAAATAGCCCGTCATCACATTGCGATGCGGGCTATTGTATTGTTGTGCAGTCTTTTCACTGCTTTCCTACGCCTTAAAACTGTATCTTGTTGTTGAGGATATTGGCGGCTTTCTCTTCCAACTTGCGGTATTCGCGAGTCCTCATATACTCCTTAATGTGTCGTGCATGACCTACATTGTGCATGTCGCTACCGATAAATGCCACCATGCCTTCGTTGAGCATCTTCCATGCCATCTCCTTCACTTGCGGATAGTAATAGCCACTGAGCGAAAGGAAGTTTACTTGGAATAGGCATCCATAGTCGTACAACTCCTTGTATATCTTGGGAGTCTTGTGGTAGTAGACATATCGCTCGGGGTGAGCCAATACGGGGGTATAGCCCTTCATCTTCAAGTCGAATATCAACTCTTTAATCTCCCAATAAGGTTGGAAGAATGAATTCTCTATCAAGATATAGTCCTCGGGGAAGGGGAGGAGTCGATTTTCCTTCACTTGACTGAGGAAATATTCGTCCATGCGATACTCGGCCGAGGTGCGTATCTCCATCTCTATACCTTCGGCATCAAGCGCTGTTCGCAATTTGTTGTAAGCCTCTTGGATTGTCTCGGGGGTATTTTCAAAGGTGCTTTCGGTAACGTGCGATGTGGTAATGATGCGACGAATACCCAGTTCCTTCATCTGTTTAACCAACTCTACCGATGTAGCCACATCGGGCGAACCATCGTCAATACCCGGTAGGATATGACAGTGCACCTCGGTGTCGTAAAACAATGTGGTGTTATTATCTTTTTTCTTGAATATATCAAATATTCCCATAGTATACTACATATTATATTTCACCTTACAAAGGTAGCGATAATCGCATAGAGAACAAAATAACTTGATTGTTTTTTCAGAATTTATCTGTAGCGAAGAGTGACGAAGAGTGCTTGTGACAAAAAAATAACAATATACACTGATTTTTTTGCTTAGAATATTTGTCCGATTTCTCGAAAGTTCGTACATTTGCAAGCCATTACAAAGTATCACGCTTTACCAACGTGGTTAAATGTATAACTATTAAGAACTTAGAACAATGAAAAAAGGAATACATCCCGAGAATTATCGTCCCGTAGTCTTCAAAGACATGTCGAACGAGGAAATTTTCATCAGCCGTAGCACTATCGCTACTAAAGAGACCATTGAGGTAAACGGTGAAACTTACCCCTTAGTAAAACTTGAAATCACCAGCGCATCGCACCCCTTCTACACAGGTAAACAAAAACTTGTGGATACTGCCGGTCGCGTTGATAAGTTCATGAGCCGTTACGGTCGTAAGAAATAATAAGTACACATCGTATTTATATAGCAGCCCGAAGCTTTGCTTCGGGCTGTTGTTTTTTCGGGTGCTTTTACACTCTTTTATCGACTTGGTGTGTTACATCCGATTGGTTATTTAGTTACCTTTGTGCTTTGGAATTTTATCAATACTCGATATGATACAAAAGTTGCGCACTTATGCTCTGCCCATTGCGATGATAGCCGGTTTTTTGGCGCATGACTTTGCTGCAGATATAGCCTTTCTTACGCCATATTTGCTCTTTGCCATGTTGTTGGTGTCATATTGCAAGCTCGACATCCGTTCGTTGAGCATTACACCCATGTATGCCCTGATGCTTGCTGTACAATTCGTCGGTGCTTGGGGTCTCTATTTCTTGGTAAGTCTTTACGACCCTGTTGTTGCTCAGGGAGCTTTTATATGCCTTTTCTGTCCTACTGCTACGTCAGCTCCCGTTGTTGCGGCTATGTTGGGCGGAAACCTCTCCTTGTTGGTGGGGTATAGCTTGTTGTGTAACTTGGCTGTTGCAGTTACTGCACCACTCTTTTTCTCCTTTATTGGTGTACACACCGAGTTGGCTTTTCTCGATTCGGTCCTGATAATTTGTAAGCAAGTCTTGCCACTGTTGCTATTACCCTTACTCTTGGCTGTGCTTATGCAACGCTATTTGCCTCGCATTCATGGTGCTGTGCGTTCTCGTCCTGCTATATCATTCTATCTATGGGTAGTAGCGCTTTTTATTGTTGTGGGCAAGTCTGTTAGTTTTGTAATGCGACAACCGCTCTCCTCGCTTCCGCAAGAGATAGCCTTGGCTCTGTTGGCCCTGTTGTGCTGTGTGGCGCAATTTGTGTTAGGTCGTCGAATAGGAGCCCATTATGGCGATAAGGTATCTGGCGCACAAGGACTTGGGCAGAAGAATACTGTCCTTGCCATTTGGATGGCTTTGACCTATCTGCATCCTATAGCTTCCATTGCTCCTGCATCGTATGTAATTTGGCAAAATATTATCAATTCTTGGCAGATAATGCGTAATGAAAAGAATTTGAAACATTAGTTACAGAAAAGCAGAAATTTTTAAATGTTTTTGCGAAATTGGCGCATATTTATAACAATATTAACATTATTTAACTTATAATTCCTCTTTTCTTGTAGAAAATCTATCAAATCTGCTATTGTTTTCAGTATTTTATCTTAAATTTGCACCATATTTCCATTATAAAACAACGGAATAAAGTTAAAATCAATAATACTAACAATTTTAATAGAGCTAATTATGGTAACATTAGTTGAGAAAATCAAAGAAGAGTGGGCAGCATTTGAAACTAACGCAAATGCAGTAGTAGAAAAAGGTAACAAAGCTGCAGGTGTACGCGCCCGCAAGAGTTCTTTGGAGTTGGAAAAACTTTTCAAAGAGTTCCGTAAAGCTTCTGTTGAGGCTGCAAAGAAATAATCTTCTTTATTTGACAGTTTAAAGGCCTTCTAACCCCCTTAGTGGCGTGTGAAGGCTTTTTTTATATACAATTGATTATGAAACTTACTGACGAATGGTTTACGGCAATTGCCGAGAGTGAAGTGGGTAATGACACCATCTTTGTATCGGGGCGTTGCGATATTGATGAGTTTATACAGTCGGGCAAATTTCGCGAGCGTGCCGAGGTTACTTGGCGCTACCAACCCGATGCTAAAGGCATGCCCGCCGAGGATGTGGCTCAGCTCATGGAGGAGGTCATGGCGGTGCTCAAGCGCGCTATGGAGAAGAACAAGTTGGCTATCCTTACAGGTGTATATACCGGAGCCGGCGAGCGCAATATGATATTCTATACACGCAATATTCCGGCTTTTGGCAATACGCTCAACGAGGCTTTGGCTTCGTTCGAGTTGTTGCCCCTCTTAATCTACTCCGAGAAAGACCCCGAATGGAGCGAGTATGCCGAGATGTGCCAATTGCGTAGCGACGATGTCGACGACATGCTTGATGACGAGGAGTAACGCTTTTATTCAATACACACGACTATAATACACATCTATGAAGTATAATTTTGACGAGGAGATAATTCGCAATAATACTGATTGTATCAAGTACGATGCCTTGCAAGAGTTCTATGGTACCGAGAATTTGTCGCCGATGTGGATTGCCGATATGGACTTTAAGGCTCCGCCTTGTGTGACGGAAGTTTTGCGTCGCAGGGTCGAGCATGGAGTCTTTGGCTATTCGGTGCCCAATGCACAATGGAAACCCGCGATAATCAATTGGCTCTCTCGACGTCACGGCTGGCATGTCGAGGAGGCTGAGATAGGATTTGTTGGCGGTATCGTACCGGCTTTGGCTTTCGTATTGGAGGCCTTTACCGAAGTAGGCGATAAGGTACTTATGCAACCTCCCGTATATCATCCATACAACTTTGTTACTTGCGACCTGAAGCGTGTGCCCGTAACCAATCCTTTGCAACTCGTTGACGGGCAGTATCGAATTGACTTTGAAGACTTTGAGCGCAAGGTGTCGCAGTGCAAGATCTTTTTCTTGTGCAACCCTCACAATCCCGGTGGCAGGGTATGGAGTGTCGATGAGCTGTTGAAAATGGCGCAAATATGTGCCCGTCACAATGTATTGGTTATATCCGACGAAATTCACGGCGATATGCCCTTGCGTGGCTACAAGCACACGCCATTTGCATCGGTTGGCGATGTAGCGGCTCACAACTGCATAACCTTTATGGCTGCCAGCAAGACATTCAATATAGCCGGACTCAAGAGCTCGTTCCACATCATTCATAATCCCGAGATACGTGACCGGTATGCTCGTTTCCTGCGACATCGTGAGCTCGACACGCCACATCTTTTTGCTACCGAGGTTGTCGCTGCAGCCTACAATCATGGCGAGGAGTGGCTGACCGAGATGTTGCAGTACGTCGAGGATAATATCGATTTTATGCAGCAATATATCCGTGAGAATATGCCTCGACTCGATATGATACGTCCGCAAGCATCATATTTGGTATTCTTGGATGCACGTGGCTTGCAACTTACCGATGAGGAACTGGCACATTTCTTTACGCATCAGGCGCGTGTGGCAGTCAACCCCGGTGCTATCTTCGGCGAGGGTGGCAGTGGCTTTGCTCGTGTTAATCTGGGCTGTCCTCGTTCTACTCTTCAACGTGCGCTTGAACGTATCAAGGCGGCCTACGACAATCTTGCCTAAACGCATATCCTATTTTATCCATAATAAAGCAGTTGTGTCATAGATATGATGCAACTGCTTTGCTATTATTCTGTCGTTATTATGTGCCATTTCATCGAAAAAATGTATCTTTGTGCTAATAATCAATCGCTATAGAGTGGAACACAAAGAATTGGTAAAAAAGTTGCAACAACGACTCGATAAAAGTCGTGAAGAGGTCGAGGCTATGCTTGACATTTTTTGCGACACGGTTGTTGAGCGTTGCTCGCAAATGGATAGTATCATGATACAAGGGCTGGGTACGTTCGAGGCTCGCAAGAAGATGGAACGTATATCGGTCAACCCCGTTACGGGCAAGCGCATGCTTGTGCCGCCCAAGGTTGTGTTGGTATTCAAGCCCAATACGGCTATTAAAAATCAACTCAAAACACGCAAGGAACTATGAATAAGAAGATAACAATGTCGGAGTTGGTGGATATACTGGCTCTGAAACATGGTGGAACGAAGCGTGAGGTCGAGAACTTCTTGAAAGAGTTGATGTCGTTGATGACCGAGACCATTTCATCGGGCGAAACGCTCCGCATCAATGGACTCGGAGTATTCAAGCCGGTATGGGTCGAGGAGCGTGCGAGTGTCAATGTGCAGACAGGTGAGCCTACTATTATCCCCGGTCACTACAAGCTTACTTTTACTCCCGCCAAGTCGGTTCGCGAGGCGGTCAATGAGCCATTTGCGTGTTTCTGTGTCGAGGAGTTACCCGACGATGCTCCGTTGGTGTCGGATGTGCGCGATGTCGATGAAATGGGCCAAGATGCCGGCGATGACGATACCGAAGTGTGTGATGCCGATACAATTTCGGTTGAGCAAGCCGTAGGAACTCCGGTCGAGCAGGAGCAAGAGACGGCACACGAGATTGTACCCATAATGCCCGAGCCTATATCCGAGGCCGAAGCCCCCCTTTCCATCGAAAAAGATACAGCTGACAGTAACCCGATAGTTGAAGATGCCGACGATCTTGTTGAGGTAGATGAGGTGGAGGGTATTGAAGATTCCGATGAAACTCCTGCGTCGCCTGCCGAAGTCGATGAGGCTGCACAAGATGATGCCCCGGCTCCTCTTGAAGTGCAACAATCACCTGCTGTCGACACCCATGAGAGCCTGTCAAAGGCCTACCGCAAAGGTATATGGATAGGTGTGGCTGTGAGTATGGTGGTGTTTGTGCTTGCCATGGTGGCGTTGTATTTTTGTTTCCCGCAGTGGGTTATGCCCCTATTGGGCGAAGATGCGCCCGACGATTTGTCACAAATTGTTACCGATACAATTGTAGAGCCATGCGATACCACACTTCTTGTTGCACCTGATAGTATTGCTGTAGATACGGTTACGATGTATACCGAGCCACAACAACTCGTTGCTCCGGTTGTTGTCGACACCATTCGCCGAGGTGTATTTCTTACCAATATTTCTTATAAATATTATGGTCACAAAGCCTTCTGGGTGTATATCTACGAAGAGAACAGCCACATTATATCCAACCCCGATAATGTGCCCGTTGGTACAGTGATAACCATCCCCGCTGCCGAAAAATATGGTATCGATGCAAACGATACAACGGCCATAAACGTTGCTTTAGAGAAGGCCGACACTATCAAGCAACGAATGAAGCGATAGGAGATGTTGTAGAAAGTGCGTCGTTTAAATATTTTTAATTAACAAATCGTTGTTTTTTAACAAATGTCCACGCGATAGCACCTTATATATATTTACCTTTGCACGGTAATTAATATTGCTAATAATAACATTAAAATAATAAGATATGAGTGAAACAGTCGATATCAGACAATTGAATGAACTTATAGCCGGTAAAAGTACGTTTATCAATACCATTACAATGGGTATGGATCGTATTATCGTTGGTCAAAAACACTTGGTAGACTCTCTGTTGATTGGTTTGTTGTCAAACGGTCACATCTTGCTCGAGGGTGTTCCCGGTCTTGCAAAAACTTTGGCCATCAAAACATTGGCTTCGCTTATAGATGCTAAATATAATCGTATTCAGTTTACACCCGACTTGTTGCCTGCCGACGTTGTAGGTACTATGGTATATAGCCAATCGAAGGAGCAATTCCAAATCAAGCGCGGTCCTATCTTTGCCAACTTTATCTTGGCCGATGAGATAAACCGTGCGCCTGCCAAGGTACAAAGTGCATTGCTCGAGGCTATGCAGGAGCGTCAAGTTACTATTGGCGAGAAAACATTCAAGCTCGACGACCCCTTCCTTGTATTGGCTACTCAGAACCCCATTGAGCAAGAGGGTACATATCCCTTGCCCGAGGCACAAGTCGACCGTTTTATGCTCAAGGTAGTGATAGGCTATCCCAAGAAAGAGGAGGAGCGTGAGATTATTCGTCGCAACATCGACAACCTCTTTGAGGAGGTGCGTCCTGTGCTCACACCTGCCGACATTATCGAGGCCCGCGAGATTGTGCGCAAGGTATATATCGATGAGAAAATTGAGCGTTATATTGTCGACATCGTTTTTGCTACTCGTTTCCCCGAGGAGTATGGCATGCGCGACCTCAAGAATATGATTTCTTTCGGTGCTTCACCTCGTGCATCTATCAACTTGGCTTTGGCGGCTCGTGCTTATGCCTTCTTGAAGATGCGTGGTTATGTTATACCCGAGGATGTTCGTGCTGTGTGTCATGATGTATTGCGTCACCGCATCGGACTCAGCTATGAGGCTGAGGCCAACAATATGACTGCCGAAGAGATTATCAGCGAAATTCTCAATCGTGTTGAAGTGCCCTGATAAGTCACTCATTCATTAATCATACTGAGTAGAGTGTATGGAAAATAGCGAATTGCTCAAGAAAGTACGCCACATCGAGATAAAGACGCGCGGACTCTCGCGTAACATCTTTGCCGGTCAGTACCACTCGGCCTTCAAGGGGCGTGGTATGGCCTTCTCGGAGGTGCGTGAATATCAGTATGGCGATGATGTGCGTGATATAGATTGGAATGTGACTGCTCGTCACAACAAACCCTATATCAAGGTCTTTGAGGAGGAACGCGAGCTCACGGTGATGTTGCTGGTCGATATGTCGGCAAGTCGCAACTTTGGTGCTGTGGGTAGCATGAAGCGCGATATGATGATTGAGATTGCCGCTACTCTTGCTTTCTCGGCAATACAGAATAATGACAAGATTGGTGTCTTGTTCTTTACCGATAAAATCGAGAAATTCATACCCCCCAAGAAGGGTAAAAAGCACATCCTATACATCATACGCGAACTTATTGGTTTCGAAGCCGAAGGTACGGGTACCGACCTCAAGTTGGCACTCGAATATGCTACCAATGTTATCAAACGCCGTTGTACAGCATTCCTTATCTCCGACTTTATCGCTCCACCGTCATACAACGATGCCATGCTCATTGCCAATCGTCGTCATGACGTAGTAGCATTGCAAGTGTATGATAAGCGCGAAACTGAGTTGCCCGATGTGGGCTTGATGAAGATGCGCGATGTCGAGCGTGGTACCGAGGAGTGGATCGATACATCTTCGGCACGAGTGCGTAAGGCCTATGCCGAGTGGTGGCAAAAGAGACTATCATCGGCATTGGAGATATGTCGTCGCAATGGCGTGGATATTACTTCGGTGGCTACTGATGAAGACTATGTGGTTGCGCTGATGAATCTATTCAAGAAGCGTGGCTGAGCTTAAATGTTATATTTGTTTATGAGAAACGTAATTCTGATAATAGTAACCCTGGCATTGTCGGCATTCTCGACAGTACGTGCCCAGCAACCTGTGGTTGTCGAGGCAGTAATGGACTCGAGTGTGTTGTGGATGGGTGAGCAAACACTCATTCACTTGTCGCTTACCCAAGACGACGATATGCAGATACTGCCTCCGCAAATAGATGTCCCCGGTGAGTTGGTTAAGGGTGTTGAGGTGGTCGACCTTACGCAACCCGACACGACTCGACTCAATAACAACCGCCTGCAAATCAAGCAAGAGGTACTTGTTACCTCGTTCGATTCGGGATTGTACTATATACCGCCGTTCAAGTATGTCTTTGACGAGGATACATTTGCTACCGAATCGCTCAGCTTGAAGATTGTCCCGGTCGATGTGCCCGATGAAGCTACAGCTGCCGATGTTAAGGATATCAAAGATGTTGTTGCACCGCCCTTTGTGCTTTGGGATTTCGTTCCGGTGTGGCTGTTGGTACTTATTGGCGTTATAGCCTTGTTGGCTGTTGCTGCATTCTTTGCGATTAAATACCTCAAAAATCGCAAGGTCGAGGAGGAGATACCTGTCGCAAAGCGTATTCCTCCCTACGAGTTGGCTATGCAGGAGTTGCAACAATTGCGTGAGTCGAAGTTATGGCAACAAGGTCAGGAGAAACAATACTATACCCGCTTGGTCGACATCCTTCGCGAGTACATCGACAATCGCTTTGGTATCAACGCTATGGAGATGACATCATCGCAGATATTGGCTGCATTGCAACGCAATAAGGATACAAAAGAGGTTAACAAATATCTCAATGAGATACTCTCGATGGCCGATTTTGTGAAGTTTGCCAAGATGCGCCCTCTGCCCGATGATAACGAGCGCGTTATGCGTCAAGCATTTGATTTTGTTGAACTCACCCGTCCGCAACCCGAGCCTGCTCCCGCCGATGACTCCGTGGCAAAAGGTGATAATAAATAATATTTCATTGTCAGGTATTAACCTTGCAACCCCCAAAAAAGTTAGTTTCAAATGATATTCGATAATCCTTGGTGTCTGTTATTATTACTGTTGCTCATTCCGGCAATAGTATGGTATATACTCAAGCACAAGAAGGCTCAGGCGGCGATGAATATTTCGTCGACCGAGGCTTTCGATAAGATGCCCCGCACCTACAAGGCTCACTTGCGCCACGTCGTTTTTGCACTGCGACTGTTGGCTATAGCCTGTGTGATAGTTGTGTTGGCTCGTCCTATGACTACCGATAGTTGGCAGAAATCTTCGACCGAAGGTGTCGATGTTGTGGTTGCCCTCGATATTTCGGGTAGTATGTTGTCGCGCGACTTCTCGCCCAACCGTTTGGAGGCTGCCAAGAGCGTGGCGGCTCAGTTTATTGCCGGTCGTGAGTACGACAATATTGGTTTTGTGATTTTTGCCGGTGAGGGTTTCACGATGTGTCCCATGACTACCGACCATGCCGTTTTGCTCAATCTGCTCAAGGATGTTGAGTGTGGCATGCTCATCGACGGTACTGCCGTTGGTGATGGTTTGGCTACTGCTGTCAACCGTATCAAAGATGGCCCTGCCAAGTCCAAGACGATAATCTTGCTCACAGACGGTACAAACAATGCCGGTGTGGTCGACCCCATTACCGCCGCCGAGATAGCTCGCAGTTATGGCATCCGCATCTATACAATTGGTGTAGGTACAAAGGGTATGGCTCAATCGCCTGTCATGACTCCATATGGTATTCGTTACCAAAGCATGCCCGTAGAGATTGACGAAGACAAGTTGCGTCGTATAGCCTCTATCGGTGATGGTGAGTACTTCCGTGCCACCGACGAAAATGTGCTTAAGAGTGTATTTGCCGAGATTGACAAGATGGAGAAGACCAAATTGTCGGTGCAGCAATTCTCGCGTCGCGAAGAGGCTTACATGCCCTGGGCGTTGCTTGCCATGCTATTGCTGGCTATTGAGATAGGATTGCGATACACCCTCTTGCGCAACATACCATGATTGTTTAATCTGTAAGTGAAAGGATAACAAGATATGTTCCGTTTTGCACAACCTTTATTCCTCTATTTGTTACTTCTTGTGCCACTTATGTGGGCACTATATCTATATGCGCGACATCGTCGTCGTCGCAATCTGGCGCTTTTTGGTAAGGTAGCTTACTTGCAAGAGTTGGCTCCCGAGGTATCACGTTGGCGACCTCTTGTCAAGATGATTTTGCAGTCGTTGGCATTTGCCATTGTGGTTTTCATCCTCGCTCGCCCGCAGTTTGGTACAAAACTTGAGACTGTCAAGACCGAAGGTGTAGAGATTGTCGTTGCTCTCGACGTATCTAATTCGATGTTGGCTCGCGACATCAATCCCTCGCGCCTTGATAAGGCCAAGATGATGTTGTCGAAATTGGTCGATGACCTTGAAAACGATAAAGTAGGTCTTGTGGTTTTTGCCGGTGATGCCTATACACAGTTGCCCATTACCACCGACTATGTCTCGGCCAAGATGTTCCTCAACTCTATCGATACCAAGATGGTTCCTACCCAAGGTACTGCCATAGGACAGGCCATAAAAATTGCCATGAACTCATTCTCGCCCGAGAGTACTGCCGAACAAGCCATTATTGTTATTACCGATGGTGAGAATCATGAGGATGATGCCACCGAAGCGGCTCGTATGGCTGCCGAGAAAGGGGTAAAGGTGAGTGTGGTTGGTATAGGTTCTTCAAAGGGTGCTCCCATACCCATATCGGGTAGCTCCAACAATTTTATGAAAGATGCCGAGGGTAAAACCGTCATTACCAAACTCAATGAAACCATGGCACAGGAGGTAGCTCAAGCCGGCGAGGGTATATATGTACGTGCCGATAATACCAATGGTGCTCTGCAAGCACTTATCAATGAGGTGCGTACGATGAAGTCTGCTGAGTTTGAGCGCAAAACATATTCGGAGTACAACGAGCAATTCCCCGGCTTGGCTTGGATTGCTCTTGTTCTGCTTCTTGTCGATGCCTTCTTGCTCGAGCGTAAGTATGGCTGGATTAGCAGTATCCATATTTTTAATAAGAAAAAGTAACTCCTTATGATAAGTATGAATAGTATCAAATATATGCTTGTGGCATTGGTAACAATGCTTGCTGTGAATGTTGTGGCGCAAACTCCCTCATTGGCCGACAAGCACAAAGCCCAAGCCGAGAAGTTGGCTGAACAGCACACTGCCGACAACCAAGATGCCGAACAACCCGTAGCCGATAAGCCTGCCAAGTATAGCCCTAAATCGTCGCGCAATAGCGTGCGTAGCGGCAACAAGCAATACAAGGACGAGAAGTATCTCGAAAGTGAGATCGACTATCGTCGTGCTGTCGATTCCGATCCCGAATCGGCTACCGCATCCTACAACTTGGGCAACTCTCTTTATCGTCAGGAGAAATATGATGAGGCGGCCAAGTGCTTCGATAATGCCACAAACATGACTGATGATAAGGCTTTACAGTCGCAAGCCTATCACAACATGGGTAATCTCCTCATGCAAAAACAACAATACGGCGAGGCTATTGAGGCGTATAAGAACTCATTGCGACTCAATCCCGGCGATGTCGATACTCGTTATAACTTGCGTTTGGCTCAAAAACTGTTGCAACAACAGGAACAGCAACAAGAACAACAGCAAGACCAGCAAGAGCAGGAGCAAGAACAACAACAACAGGA
>JAGBHF010000045.1 GCA_017935645.1 Bacteroidaceae bacterium
ATGGATGATTTTTGCTTGTCTTGATTTGCAGCACTAAGGTAAGTGAAAAATCTGACATGGCAAAATCCTGGGCAACTTTTTGTTGCTCAGGAACTTATAAAAATAGTTAAACTAAAGTGCTGCGGAATTAAGGAAAAAGAGGAATTATGAAAACACTAAAATCATTTGCACTAATGCTTTGCTTCATTGTTTGCGCCATGGGATTTACATCATGTGAAGATAACACTACCGAGGATGTTTACACCATCAAGGTGGGTGAAATGAGTGAAGCCTATAGCGAGAACGTTATTTTACAAACATGTGTGGGTATTACTTTGGCTGATTATATAGCTTCATCGGAGCCTGTAGCACGCACTGAGAAAGATGCCAAAATATGGCTTGATGGCGCTTGCTTAAAAGTAAAAGATGCATGGACTATTGTTAACACCGTGGTAACTATTAAGCCCGACACATGGGTAATGCTTGACCTTGTAAATAGTAAAAATAAAGTCGTAAAATCGAAGAAAGTTACGTTTGAAGAGCAGAACTAATACTGTTTCGGTAACGATAGTACTATTAACAGACCAATACCCTATCGAAAGTACTCCAATTACTCCATCGGTACAGCCCCAAAGTTTGGACAAAAACGTGAGCCACCAAACTTTGGGGCTAATTTTATAGATGTACCACTCCCCCATTGAGGTGTGATGCAAAAAAATGTGGTTGCATCATCGCGATACAACCACATTATATTATATGTGTAATATATGATTACTTAATACGGAGGAAGCTCATACCGAAACGTTCGCATGCTGCACGCTCAAGTTCCTCGCGAGCCGAAGGCTCGGCAATGCGGATAAGTTCCTTGGCACGTTGAGCCAAGTCTTTACCGCGCAAGAAGGCGATACCATACTCGGTAACAATGTATTGTGCTTGTGCACGAGTAGTTACCACACCTGCACCGGGCTTGAGTGTGGGCACAATTTTAGATACGCCTTTGCCCGAAGCGGCAAGCATAGCGATAAATGTCTTACCACCCTCCGACAGTGAGCCACCATACATGAAGTCGTGTTGACCTCCTACACCCGAGAACATGCGAGTACCGATTGAGTCGGCACAAATTTGACCTGTGAGGTCAATTTCAAGCGCCGAGTTAATGGCCATCACCTTGGGATTTTGCATGATACGGAAGGGGAAGTTTGACCATGCAACATCCTTGATGATAATATCCTCGTTGTAGTTCATGTAGTCGTACAAACGTTGCGAACCGAGAGCTAACGAAGCCAGCGACTTACCGGGAAGGACTGTCTTTTGGCTATTGTTGATAACACCGCTTTGCAACAAAGGTACCACACCATCAGTCATGGCTTCGGTGTGAAGACCAAGGTTCTTGTGTGAGGTGAGTTGTGTCAATACAGCATTAGGAATACCACCGACACCAATTTGCAATGTTGCACCATCGGGAATTTGCTCGGCAATGTAGCGACCTATTTGTTGCTCTTTCTCATTAGGATTGGCTATAGGCAATGCTACAAGGGGTTCGTCTACCTCTACACAAGCATCAATCTTTGAGATGTGAATAAGAGCATCGCCATACGAATAAGGCATCTGCTTGTTTACTTGTGCAATAATTACTTTCGAACACTCAACTGCCGATACTGTCAAGTCGGCCGATACACCGTAACTGCAATATCCATCCTTGTCGGGAAGTGACACATTGAGGAATGTAACATCAAGAGGTATAAGACCTTGACGGAAGAACTCGGGTATCTCACCCAAGAAGCCGGGAATACATTGACCTTCGCCACGAGCAATAGAGTCGCGTACGCTGTTGGCAATGAAAAGGCTCTTTACGATAAACGAATCACGATACTCGGGTACACTGTAAGGTGCCACACCACGAGCTACACCAAAGGCCGAGTACACCTCGACACCACGCAATTCTTCGTGACGGTCGGCAAGTGCTTGGCACAATACCTCGGGGATAGATGTACTACCTTGAATGTATACTTTATCGTAAGACTTTACCAATTTCACCGCATCAGCGGCACTCATATATTTAGCTCCTGTCATATAATTACACATTATTTATTATTAGCATCAAAAATTCTCAGACGCTCATCGAGCACTGCATATTGACTTTCGGTAATCTTTGAAGTACATACGCGGATACCTTCTTGACGGCTACCTGTCGACTTCAATGAGATGGCCGAAATACCATAACGCAAGAACTCAGCGAGAAGTTCATCACCGGTGAAGCCTTTGCGACCCATTGTAAAGAAGAATCCGTCGCTGATGTCCTCGCCAAGGTCTTTGTCGTAGACGATGTGGAAACCATTGCGAATGAATATCTCTTTAACATGCTCGGCACGCTCGGCATAGAGACGAGTGTCTTCTACGAAGTTGAGTGTACCATCGCAAGCAGCGTCGTACATAGCAGCCAATGCATATTGAGCCGAGTGGCATACACCCGATGATAATGCATAAGTAACAATGTACACCATTGCATCTCCGGCTGTCTTCATGCCCCACTCCTCTTGCAGATAATCGAAACTGCGTTTTGCCAACTTATCCGACATGGCTGTTACAGCGATACGCTCGCCGGCATAGCTGAATATCTTCGAGCCCGAGAGCATGAGGATGTAGTTGTCGGTATAGTGAGCAACCGAGGGTTGATAGGGAGCCTGGAAAGGAATACCCTTGTTGGTGCGAACGTCCATGCAGAGATAAGCCAAGTCTTCGAGAACAATAGTGTCGTACTTGGTAGCGAGTGTACCGATGTACTCGAGCTCTTTCTCGGTGAGACATACCCATGAGGGGTTGTTGGGGTTTGAGTAGATAACACCGGCAATCTTTCCGGTAGAGAGTATCTCTTCAAGTTTGGCATATAACTTCTCACCACGATTATCGTAGATATCAAAGTCTACACGCTTGTAGCCCAATATCTTGGCTTGCAAGGGTTGCACAGGGAATCCGGGGTTGATAAAGAGGAATGTATCGCGCTCTTTATACAAGTGACGACACAAGATAAATGAGCCCATAACACCCATCATAGAGCCTACAGAGGGCACACAACCCGAAGGCGCTACATCGACATTAAGGAATGCCTTAACGAAACGAGAAGCGGCGTTTTTCAACTCGGGAATACCATTGATATCGGGGTAGATATTGGCAACACCTCTGTCGAGAGCGGCTTTTTGTGCCTCTACACCTATCTTGCTGGCAGGAATACCGGGTGCGCCTATCTCAAAGTGTATAAATGACTGACCGGTAGCTTCCTCAAGACGCTTCGATACAGCAACACACTGACGAATAGTAGCATTACCTATTTGTTTAATGTTGAGATCGGCCAATACACCGTCTACCAACTCCTGATTGAAAGGTACATTCATGATTACTTATTTAATATTTTGTTTAGCATATTCACAACCGGCACGCAATGCCTTAATGTTCATCTCAACAACATCCTCGCCCTTGCGACCGAAGATAGTGCGGATACCCTCTTCGAGCTCTTCGATATCGATACCCAAGAAAGGAGCAGCAGCACCCAACAACACGATGTTGGCAGCACGAGGTGAAGCTACTTGCTTGGCAATACCGTCAACGTCGATAGCAATAACATGAGGAAGTGCAGCAAGTGTCTTGTTCAACTCCTCAACATCGGGATAGTTGTCGATATTAACAAAGGGAGCTGTATTGGTAATAATCCAACCCTCTTTGTTGAGATAAGGCAAATAACGCAAAGCCTCCATAGGCTCAAGCGAAATAACCAAGTTGGCACCTCCGAGAGGAATAAGGTCAGAACTGATGGGGTCTGAACTGAGACGGAGATTTGATTGTACATCACCACCGCGTTGGCTCATACCGTGAACCTCGGCTTGTTTGATGTAGAGTCCTTTGTTGATGGCGGCAGCGCCTATGATGGTGGCAATAGAGAGGATACCTTGTCCTCCTACACCCGAAAGTACTATATCGGTGCGCATAGTTTATGATTTTTTATTGTGACGTCTTGCTGTTTGAATACACTCTCTGCGAGGAATGATGACTGATACTCCATGGTGAGCAATCTCTTCACGGATGATTTGCTTCATCTCTTCCATGTTCTTAGCCAAAGGCACTACTACACGGATGTGTGCAGGATCTACGCCCAAACCTTGGCATATTTGCTCAAGACGACCTGTACCGGCTGAGTCTTGACCACCTGTCATACCTGTAGTGAGGTTGTCAGAGATAATTACTGTAATGTCGGCATTCTCGTTCACTGCATCGAGCAAACCTGTCATACCTGAGTGAGTAAATGTTGAGTCACCAATAACAGCAATTGCAGGATATTGACCTGAGTCAGAAGCACCCTTTGCCATTGTGATAGAAGCACCCATGTCGACTACCGAGTGGATGGCACGGAAAGGAGGCATGAAACCGAGTGTGTAGCAACCTATATCGCTGAATACACGTGCATTCTCAAACTCGGCTACTACCATATTGAGTGCTGTGTACATGTCGCGGTGACCACAACCTTGACACAATGCGGGGGGACGAGGTACTACGAGAGGACATGCATCGAATACTTGTGCAGCCTCGATACCGAGAGCCTTGCGGATATTGTCGGGAGTAAGCTCGCCTGTACGGGGAACATCGCCTGTCAAACGACCACAGATGGCTACTTTCTCGTTGGCAATTACGCCACGGAGTTGCTCCTCGATGAAGGGTTGACCATCCTCAAGTACAAAAATCTTGTCGCAAGTTGCAGCCAACTCGTTGATTTGTTTTTGAGGAAGAGGATATTGAGATACTTTCAATACATTGAACGGTGCACCATTGGGATAGTGTTCCATCAAGTAGTTATAACCAATACCCGAAGCAACGATACCTACACGGCTGTTGGCGGTAGTATATGCGTTGTGTGCAGACTCTTCAGCCTCACGAATGAAATCTTTTTGACGCTCTACCAACTCGGCATTGCGAACGCGAGCTACAGCTGGCATAAGTACCCATTGACGAGGATTTGAAGGATAGCTCATGGGGTTTTGTTCACGAACGGGACCCACCTTAACAACAGCACGAGAGTGTGCCAAGCGAGTAACTACGCGGAACAATACGGGAATTTTGTAACGCTCTGAGAGTTCAAATGCTTCACCAATCATATCATAAGCCTCTTGTTGAGTAGAAGGCTCGAAGATGGGAACCATTGCAAACTTACCATAGAAACGAGAGTCTTGCTCATTTTGAGAAGAGTGCATCGAGGGGTCATCGGCAGCAACGATAACAAGACCGCCATTTGTACCGGTCATGGCCGAGTTGACAAATGCGTCGGCTGCTACGTTCATACCTACGTGTTTCATACACACCAATGCACGTTTACCCATGTAAGACATACCCAATGCAGCTTCCATTGCAGTCTTTTCGTTAGTCGACCAACGGCAGTGGATGCCACGCTCGGCAGCTAAGGGGTTACCTTGAATAAACTCTGTGATTTCAGTTGAAGGCGTACCGGGATAGGCATATACGCCCGAAAGTCCGGCGTTGATTGCTCCCAAGGCAATAGCCTCATCGCCTAAAAGTAACTTAGTGTTTTCCATATAATCTTGTTTTTATGAGTCGTTCACAAATGTAACAATAATTTTTGAACTACAATAATAATATACAAGAAGATTTTTTTCAAACATTGCTCATGCCTCGATTTAAAGCGATGCTGCTTGTTGCAAATAGAAAGAATTTAATAAGATAAGATTAAAAAAGGGCGTATTTAACCACTTATTTAGATAAAAGTTTAAGCGAATTACAACAAATGATATTATGGATATTTTTTTCAA
>JAGBHF010000046.1 GCA_017935645.1 Bacteroidaceae bacterium
ACCTTCATATCCTCTACTGAGCAGATAGATACACCAGCCTTACCTACGTCACCTACTACGCGGGCGTGGTCGGCGTCGTAACCGCGGTGTGTAGCAAGGTCGAATGCAACCGAAAGACCTTTTTGACCCGATGCGAGGTTGCGACGATAGAAGGCGTTAGACTCTTCGGCTGTCGAGAAACCGGCATATTGACGGATTGTCCAAGGACGAATGGCATACATGGCGCTGTACGGACCACGGAGGAAAGGAGGAAGACCTGATACATAGTTCAAGTGCTCAAGTCCTTCGATATCTTCACGAGTATAAGTAGGCTTAACGGGGATAAGTTCGGGTGTTACCCATTTGTCTGCTTCGTTGCAGGGTGCCGAGCCGCAAGCCTTCTGGCCGAATGCATCGGCCTTAATATCTATATTTTTAAAATTAGGTCTCATCTTTTTTCTTTTTTACGATTGATTAAATAGACAATTTGGCGTTGAAGCTCTTGAGTGTATCCAATACGTTGCTGCGAACGTTGATAAACTCAGTGATGCCTATAGCTTTCAAGTCCTCGCTGCAAGCAGGAGCACCAGCCACTACAAAGTGTGCACGACCGTTGAGATACTTGAATGCCTCGGGAGCGAGAGTTTCATACTCTTCGTCGCTTGAACAGAGTACAACGATGTCGGCTTTAGCCTCGAGAGCTGCATCAATACCGGCTTGTACAGTATCGAAACCGAGGTTGTCGATAATCTTGTAACCGGCACAGCCAAAGAAGTTTGATGAGAATTGTGAACGAGCCAAGCGCATAGCGAGATTACCGATAGTGAGCATGAACACTACGGGTTGTTTCTCGGCAGCCTCAGTAGACAAACGCAATGCTTCGAATTCGCTGGCAGCGCGTTGGAAGTTGAGGGTGGGCAACTCGGGTTTGCACTCGCCTGAGCAACCGCAACCGCAGTTTTGTGCGGGAGCAATCTTTTCGGCGGCTTTCTCGTTGATGTTGGGATATTGGTTGCTACCCAAGAGTATTTCTTTGCGACGAGCTACGTTGCTAAGGCGAGTAGCACCGGCGTTGTTTACTTGCTCTTGGATGTAACCGGCCTTCAATGCAGCGTGGAAACCACCGCGCTCCTCAATGTCGAGGAACAATTTCCATGCTTGCTCGGCGATAGCTACTGTCAAGTTCTCGATATAGTATGAACCTGCACCGGGGTCGGTAATCTTGTCGAGGTGCGACTCTTCTTTGAGCAAGAGTTGTTGGTTGCGTGCGATGCGCTCCGAGAATTCGTCGGGAGTAGTATATACCTTGTCGAAGGGGAGTGTTGTGATAGAGTCAACACCACCGAGAGCAGCACTCATGGTTTCGGTTTGAGTACGCAGCAAGTTTACGTGAGCGTCGTAGATAGTTTGGTTAAACTCTGAAGTAGTGGCGTGAGCCATCATCTTGCATGCACAGTCGCAAGCGGGGTTGTATTGCTTAACGATTTGTGCCCACAACATACGAGCAGCGCGGAATTTGGCAAGCTCCATGAAGTAGTTTGATGAAATACCAAAGTTGAACTTGATGCGGCAAGCAATCTCTTCAGCTTTGTAACCGGCATCGGTCATAGCGGCCATCCACTCGTTACCCCATGCGAGAGCGTAACCGAGCTCTTGTGTGATGTGACCACCGGCGTTGTTGATAAGCAATGCATCAACAGCCAATACGCGATATTTCTTCAATTGAGCGGCTGCAGCCAATACCTCGCTTGCCATAGTGGCAACGCTTTCAACGTCTTTACCTTTCTTGAGGATGCGTTTGTAGGGGTCGAAGTTGATAGAACCACGCAACTCGGCGAGGTTGTAACCCTTGGTTGTATAGTACTCAGTGAGGGCAGTAGCCAACTTAGCGGCGTTGCGGATGCACACCATGAAGTTGATCTCGATGCACTCAGCGTGGATACCTTCAAGCAATACTGCGAGGTTTTCAACACTGATTTGCTCACCTTGCATGTGGAAGCCGAGTGAGTTTACGCCTTTCTCGAGGATGTCGAGAGCCTTCTCGTTAGCAGCTTTCACGTCTACAACATCGATGTCTTGACGAGTCATCCAGTCGTTATCGGTACGTGTACCGCGAACATAGGGGAACTCACCGGGGAGAGAGTTGAGAGACTTCAAGTTCTCAATGTCTTCCTCACGGTACATCGGTTTTACATCGAACCCTTCAGAGGTTCTCCATACGAGCTTTTTGTCAAAATCGGCTCCTTTCAAGTCTGCGACCACTTTGTCTTTCCACTCCTGTGTGCGTACAGGAGGAAATAGGTCGAACAGTTTTTCTTTACTTTCTGCCATAGTTTTTATTGATTAAGTGTAGTTTAAGTGTTTTTCTTTACATATTGTCACATGTCGATTGCGTGGAGATTGGCATGACTCCACAAATCGGTTGTAAAATTACGAAAAATTATCGAAACAATGTACAATTAAAGCTCTATTATTTTATCTAATGTGTATTAAATATTTTAACGTAAGTGCCGGGGCTTTTTTTATGCTGTCAGGCAAACTCTCGTATATGCAAGAGGCGAGACAATATATCTACTGCCTCGCCTCGTATGTGGTATTGGTGTTGTTACATATCCAGCAATCCTTCGGGCAAATCCATGTGAATGATGCGCCCCTCCTCGTCAATGGCACGTACAAATGCTTCTTGTATGGGGATGAGTAGCTCGCGCTCGTCGGGGGTGGTAACAACAAACAGTACATTGATTGTGCTGTCGTCGATGGCTGTTACTTCGCCCAATGTGCCGTATGTTATGTCGTTGATAGTAAATCCGATAAAATAGTCGTCGGGAGTGGCATCTTCGTCATCCTCGACATAGTAGGCTTTGGGGTAGAATACCTCTAAATTGGTGAAGTCACGTGCTGCCTCGTCACTCTCTACATCTGCAAGTTTGATGAGTGCTGTGGTACCGGTCTTGAAGCGATATTCTTCGATAAAAAATGGTACATAAATATTGTCTATGCAACATACAATATAGGGCGACTCGCCCCGGTCGAACACATCGTCGGTAAAGGTGAACGATAGCTCGCCTCGCACTCCATGAGGCTTGTTGAACTGGCCTATTTTTATCAATTCTTCACGGCGTATCATGCTGCTTGGTATTATAAACGTGTGATGCGTGCGCCTATCGCATTGAGGCGACGGTCTATGTCTTGGTATCCGCGGTCAATTTGCTCGATATTGTGTATGCGGCTTGTTCCTTCGGCACTCATGGCGGCAATGAGCATAGCTACACCGGCGCGGATGTCGGGCGATACCATGTCGCAGGCGCGTAGTGGATGGCGGCGTTCTTGACCTATAACTACGGCTCGGTGCGGGTCGCAGAGGATGATTTGCGCACCCATGTCTATGAGTTTGTCTACGAAGAATAGGCGGCTCTCAAACATCTTTTGATGAATCAGTACGCTACCCTTGGCTTGTGTGGCTACAATGAGAAATACACTGAGCAAGTCGGGTGTGAGGCCGGGCCAAGGGGCATCGGCAAATGTCATGATAGAACCATCGAGGAAGGTGTCTATCTCATAAATGTCGTGCTCGGGTATATGTAGGTCGTCGCCTTGTTGCTCAATGGTGATACCCAATCGGCGGAAACTGTCGGGGATAATTCCCAAGTTCTCGACCGAGGCATTTTTGATGGTTATATCGGAGCCGGTCATGGCTGCCAGACCTATGAAAGAACCTACCTCAATCATGTCGGGCAGGATGGTGTGTGTGCATCCGTGCAATGTGCTTACGCCTTGTATGGTAAGCAAGTTCGAGCCTATGCCTTCGATATGAGCACCCATGCTGTTGAGCATGCGTGAGAGTTGTTGCAGGTAGGGCTCGCAAGCAGCGTTGTATATGGTGGTAGTACCCTCGGCCATTACGGCTGCCATCAGGATATTGGCAGTACCGGTAACAGAGGCTTCGTCAAGGAGCATATATGTACCTTTGAGGTGCTCGGCACGAATTTCGTATACCGACTTTTCCATATCGATAGAGAGTGATGCGCCTAACTTCTGAATACCGATAAAGTGTGTATCAAGACGACGGCGACCTATCTTGTCACCACCGGGTTTGGGCATACGTGCGTATCCGAAACGTGCTACTAACGGGCCCAGCATCATCACCGAGCCTCGCAAGGCGGTGCATTTGGCGAGGAACTCATCACTCTGCATAAAGTCCATGTTGAGGTTGGCTGCACAGAATGTGTAGGTGTCGAGCGAGTCGCGAGACACCTCTACACCCATATCGCGCAACAGTTGTATCAGGTTGTTGATGTCGCGTATATCGGGTATGTTCTTTATAGTTACAGGCTCGGCTGTGAGCAATGTGGCACAAATGATTTGCAATGCTTCATTTTTAGCGCCTTGTGGGGTAAGATCTCCGTGTAATCGGTGTCCGCCTTCTACGATAAACGATGCCATATTGTACGAGGTGTTATGTGATGGGTATAGCCCTTGGTTATTTTTTCTTTTTCTTCTTGTTGTTGTTTTGCTTGCCTTGTTGTGGGTTGCTTTCTCTGAGGTCTTTGGCTCGCATCAATGGGGTGTCGGTATGGATAGTGCCATGTGTGTAGTCACGAATGTCTTGCCATATCTTTTCGTCCTCTACGTTGTCTTTGTTCCAGGTGAGGTACGAGCGTTTCATATAGTTGGCCAATAGGTCTACCAGCGCGTCGCGTTCTTCGCCCTCGGGCATCTCTTGAGCCTTCTTGAGCATCTCCTCGGTAAACTTACCGTAGTGGCGCAACTTGATGTCGGAGTTGCTATAGGGAATACGTTCGGGCAATGTTTCGAGACTCTCTTTGCGAACAATCTCGCAAGGGTAGTCTATATCGAGCTTAAAGTCGGACATGATAGCCAAGTGGTCCCATAGCTTGTGCTTAAAGTCGTCTATCTCGCGCAAGTGGGGTACAAGGCTACTCATGATATTTACAATGGTATAAGCGCAACGGGTACGTTCTTCTCGGTCTTCGATGGTAAGACAATGGTCTACCATTTGTTGCACGTTGCGACCATACTCGGGTAGTAACAGTTGTTTCTGTTGTGAATTGTATTCAAGCATATATTTTTATAAAACTTTGTTCTTGGGTGTTGTGGCAACGAACTCTTTCAGATAGAAAGGCTCGTAATATGCTACATCGCTGAATTGTTGTCGTACGAAAGCTCTCTCGGCCAGCGCCAACATGCCTGTGGCCAATGGATATACTCCATCAACGAAAATGGCATTGGGATGGTTTATGACTTCGCGACATTTGGCTGCGCCATTACCGCAAAATATTACTTTGCGTTGCGACAATACTTCGGCAAAGGTGTTTTCGTCTACAATGTATGCACCAACGGGCATTACTGTTTCAAGACATTCGTTGTATACTGCGGCATACACCTCCATGCGACGGGCATCTATCATGGGGCATATCAGGGCATCGTCTTCGGTATCAACGCGGAACATGGCGGTGCAACATAGCAGTTCGAGTGTGCTCACTGCAATTAGAGGTAAGTTGAGTCCAAAGCACAAACCTTTGGCTTCCGATACACCTATGCGCAACCCGGTGTATGAACCGGGACCGCCACTGACGGCTACGGCATGCAATTCGATGTTGTTTTCGCGTGCATGTTTCAAGCACTCCTCGACGTATCCACCCAACAGAGAGGCATGCGACGGGCCGTCGAAATTTTGACGATGAAATTTTACCACTCCATCGCTCGACAATGCCACCGAACACACTTCGGTCGAGGTTTCTATATGAATTATATTGGGCATATAAAGGCTTATTTGAGATATGATGCACAAAAATAACTCTTTTTTTGCAATTTATGGGAAGTTTCACCGCGAAATAAATTAAATTTGCACAAACATTTCTAAAGACTATGATACAATCAATGACAGGATTTGGCAAAGGTATTGCCGAATTGCCCAATAAAAAAATTATCGTTGAGATTAAGTCGCTCAACAGCAAGCAACTCGATCTTTCGACTCGTGTGCCCTCACTATACCGTGAAAAGGAGATGGAAATTCGTGCCGAGGTGGCTCGTCGATTGGAGCGCGGAAAGGTCGACCTTACCATACGTGCCGAGAATATTGCAGCCGAAGGCTCTTCTCGCATCAATGTAGGAGTACTTAAGGGTTATCACGACCAAATAGTAAGTGCTGCCGCCGAGGTCGGTATAGATACACCACAAGATTGGTTCTCGGTGTTGATGCGCATGCCCGATATATTGACAGTTGAGAGTACTGAATTGCATGAGGATGAGGCTGTTGCCTTAATGAAGGCTGTCGATGCTGCTCTCAATCAGATTGAGGAATTCCGTATGCACGAGGGCAAGGGCTTGCAAGAGATGTTTACTCGCAAGATAGAGAATATTGCTGCCTTGCTCAAGGAGGTAGAGCAGTATGAGCAAGAGCGTATCGACAAGATTAAAGGTCGCATTGTGGAAGGTTTGTCGAAAATCAAAGAGATTGATTATGACAAGAATCGCCTTGAGCAAGAGATGATATATTATATTGAGAAACTTGATGTCAATGAAGAGAAGCACCGTCTGGCCGACCACTTGCGTTACTTTATGGAGACCATGAACAGTGGTCGTGGTCAAGGGAAAAAGATGGGATTTATTGCTCAAGAAATGGGTCGTGAGATAAATACCCTCGGTTCTAAATCGAACCATGCCGAGATGCAACGCATCGTTGTGCGCATGAAAGACGAGTTGGAACAAATCAAAGAACAGGTGCTCAATATCATGTAATTATGCCACTTATGAGTAATAGAGGTAAACTTATTATATTCTCGGCACCCTCGGGCTCGGGTAAGTCAACACTTATCAATTACCTTATGCAGCAGGGTCTGCCGTTTTCATTCTCGGTGTCGGCAACAAGTCGTGCACCTCGTGGCAACGAGCAGCATGGCAAGGAGTATTATTTCTTGACCGAGGAGGAGTTTCGTGCGCGTATTGCAGCCGATGAATTTTTGGAGTATGAAGAGGTGTATCCCGGTAAGTTTTACGGAACACTCAAGAGTGAAGTTGAGCGACTGCGCAATGCAGGTCGTCATGTGTTGTTTGATGTCGATGTCGTGGGTGGTGTCAATATCAAGCGCTTTTATGGCGATGAGGCTATGTCGGTGTTTATACAACCCCCTTCGGTCGAGGTGTTGCGCGAGCGTCTTATAGGTCGTGCCACCGATGCCCCCGAGGTAATAGCTACACGTGTTGCCAAGGCCGAGCAGGAGCTGGCTTATGCGCCTCAATTTGACCACATTGTAGTAAACGATGTGCTCGAAGTGGCGCAACGTGATGTGATGGCATTGGTAACTGCATTTATAGACAAATGACATGCGCGTAGGTATCTTTTCGGGCTCGTTCAATCCTATACACATGGGGCATCTTATGCTGGCAAGTTACTATGTCGAGTATGGTGCTTTCGACGAGGTGTGGATGCTTGTGTCGCCTCACAACCCGTTGCGGGCGCGAGTGTCGGCCGACGACGACCACCATCGTTGTGCTATGGTTGAGTTGGCTCTGCAAGATGTGCCCGGGGTAAAGTTTTGTGATATAGAGTTTTCTTTGCCACAGCCATCCTATACAATCAATACCCTCGATGCCCTGCACGAGCGCTATCCCGAGCACGATTTTACGCTCATTGTAGGAGCCGATAACTGGCTTATCTTCGACCGTTGGTACAGGCCTGAGCGCATCATCAACGACTATCGGGTGTGCATATATCCCCGTAGAGGTTATGATATCGATGTCGATACCTTGCCCGAGCGAGTGAGTTATGTAGAAGCTCCGCTTGTGGAACTGTCGTCGACATGGGTGCGACAAGGAGTAGCCGAGGGGCGTAATCTTACTGCATTCCTGCCACATGGCGTATATAACTATATTAAAGAGAATAATTTGTATCAAGCGATATGATGAATCAACAAGTATACTCAAAGGATATTGTCGAGTTTGTAACCGTAGGTGTCGAGTATTGCTCGCTGATAGAGCGTGCAACGGAGATAGAGCGTCGCGAGTTTAACCTCAACTTGGTGCGTATCTTGCCATTGCTTTACCTTAAGGCTACGCTATTGCCTTCGGAAGAGATTGACGAGGCAGATGACCTGGAGTATTATGTAACGGAAGAACAATACGAGTATCTGCGAGGTGCTGTAGCCAAGCTCTTGGGCGAAGCCGATGACTATCTTGAGGCGTTTGAGGCCGATATGGCCTATAGCGACACACCGTTGGCGGCCTCAATATCGGAGGGACTAGCCGATATATATCAGGACTTGCGCGACCTTCTTGAGATATACCGTCTGGGTAATGAGGAGTTGTCGCAAGCGGCTATATGTCGTTGTCGTCGCAATTTTGTTGCCTATTGGGGACAGAAGTTGGTAAACGTAATGCGCCCCTTGCATGCTATTTGCTTCGGTGAAGATGCTGAAGGTGATGACGTGTGCGATAGTAACAACCACGAGGAGCACCACTGTTGCAACGACGATAATTGTAGTTGTCATCACAATGAGGATATATATTAAGAATGTATGACATCACGTTATAGTCACATATCGATTGACAAGGCTACTATCAATGAATTGCCCATTGAGAGTTTTGTTGGCAACATACACGTTATAGAGAGCGTTGAGGAGGCCCGCAAGGCGGTAGAATTACTGCGTCAGCACAAGGTGTTGGGTATAGACACCGAGACACGCCCTTCCTTTCGTAAAGGCAAGACCTACAAGGTATCGCTTGTACAAATCTCGACCTATACCGATTGTTATCTGTTTCGCATCAACAAAATAGGGCTGATAGATGAGTTGCGCAATCTACTCACCGACTCCGACTTGTTGAAGATAGGTATATCGTTGCGCGATGATTTTTCGGTATTACATCGTGTCGATAGTTTTGAGCCTCGTAATTTCTTAGACCTCCAGAGCATAGTAGGTAAATATGGAATAGACGATATGAGCTTGCAGAAGATATATGCAATTATATTTGGCAAGAAAATATCCAAGTCGCAACGTCTTACCAACTGGGAGGCCGAAAAACTCACTGTCCCGCAACAATACTATGCGGCACTCGATGCATGGGCATGCTTACATATATATGACGCCTTGCAGGATGGTGTGCCGTTCTATTATACACAGTCGAAACAAGAAAATATTGAGTTATGAAACGTATAAAGAAATCAACATTTATTCCTATTGTATTGCTCCTTTATTTAGCAGTAATGGCTTATATGGGACGCGACACCCTTATGGCAGGTAATTATCTCGAATATTTCGGTATACTCATTGTTACTCTATTGTGCATTGTAGTATTGTTCTTTACATTGCGCAAGCAAGAGGAGGTGCGTGAGCGTCGCCGTCGCGAACAAGAGGAGCGTGAAAGCGCCGAGAAGAAAAATACCGACGAGAACAATACCAAGTAAACTATTATTGTCATCATATTAGCAGTAATTGGGAAATGGCAGGCTGAATAAGTCTGCCATTTTGTCCGAAATTACTCTGTCTGTTATTTTGGCACAGATTTGGATAAAACATGATTGTGTCGCTCATGTGACGCTGAAGATAAATATAGTAACAAATAAAATATAACGAAACAATGAACATTAAGCCGTTGGCAGATAGAGTGTTGGTATTGCCTGCACCTGCCGAAGAAAAAACAATCGGTGGCATCATTATCCCCGATTCAGCCAAAGAAAAACCCCTTAAAGGTACTGTCGTAGCCGTAGGTAACGGTACTAAAGATGAAGAGATGGTGGTAAAACCCAACGATACTGTGCTCTATGGCAAGTATGCCGGTACAGAATTGGAATTGGAAGGTGAGAAATACCTCATCATGCGCCAAGCAGATATTCTTGCTATCGTGTGATTTCCGCAATTGTCTAATCGTAAAAAAAATAGATTATCATGGCTAAAGATATAAAATTCAATACCCAAGCCCGCGAAGAACTTCGTGCCGGCGTAGACGCATTGGCCGATGCCGTAAAAGTAACACTCGGCCCCAAAGGTCGCAATGTTATCATTGACAAGAAATTCGGTGCTCCTCACATTACAAAAGATGGTGTGACTGTAGCTAAAGAAATAGAACTCGAAGACCCCTTCCAAAACATGGGTGCTCAACTCGTGAAAGAGGTGGCGTCGAAGACAGGTGACGATGCCGGTGATGGTACTACTACCGCTACTGTGTTGGCACAAGCTATTGTAAACGTTGGTCTTAAGAACGTTACTGCCGGTGCTAACCCCATGGATCTCAAGCGTGGTATCGACAAGGCTGTTGCTAAAGTTGTAGAAGGTATCCGTGCACAAGCTCAAGAGGTAGGCGATGACTTCTCTAAAATCGAGTCGGTTGCCCGTATCTCTGCCAACAACGATGAGGAAATAGGTCAACTCATTGCCGAGGCTATGCGCAAGGTGAAAAAAGACGGTGTTATCACTGTTGAGGAGGCCAAGGGTACCGATACTACTGTTGAGGTTGTTGAAGGTATGCAATTTGACCGTGGTTATATCTCGCCCTATTTCGTTACCAATACCGAGAAGATGGAGTGCGAGATGGAGAACCCCTACATCCTCATTTACGACAAGAAAATCTCTACACTCAAGGATATGCTTCCCATTCTCGAGGCTTCGGCTCAAAGTGGTCGTCCCTTGCTCATCATTGCCGAGGATGTCGACAGTGAAGCTCTTGCTACATTAGTAGTAAACCGCTTGCGTGGTTCGTTGAAAATCTGTGCAGTGAAGGCTCCCGGCTTTGGCGACCGTCGCAAAGAGATGCTCGAAGATATCGCAGTGCTCACAGGTGGTGTGGTTATCTCGGAGGAGAAAGGTATGCGCCTCGATGCAGCTACAGTTGAGATGCTCGGTCGTGCCGAGAAAATTACTGTAAACAAGGACAATACAGTGATTGTAAACGGTCTTGGCAGCAAAGAGTCTATCGAAGCTCGCGTGGCTCAAATCAAGGCTCAAATCGAAGTTAGCACCAGCGACTATGACAAAGAGAAGATGCAAGAGCGTCTTGCCAAATTGGCAGGCGGTGTAGCCGTTCTCTATATCGGTGCTGCATCGGAAGTTGAGATGAAAGAGAAGAAAGACCGCGTAGATGATGCCCTCAGTGCTACTCGCGCTGCTATTGCCGAAGGTATCGTTCCCGGTGGTGGTGTTGCTTACATCCGTTGCATTGACTCGCTCGAAGGTCTTAAGGGTGCTAACGACGACGAAACTACAGGTATCGAAATCGTACGTCGCGCCATCGAAGCCCCCTTGCGTCAAATCATGCACAATGCCGGTCTTGAGGGTGCTGTGATACTCCAAAAAGTACGCGATGGTAAGGGCGACTTCGGTTTCAATGCTCGCACAGGTCGTTACGAGAACTTCTTCGAGGTAGGTGTTATCGACCCCGCAAAGGTAACTCGCGTAGCCCTCGAGAATGCCGCCAGCATTGCCGGTATGTTCCTCACTACCGAGTGTGTTATTACCGATAAGAAAGAGGAGAACGCTCCTGCTATGCCCGCTCCCGGTATGGGTGGCATGGGCGGCATGATGTAATACCTCCCCATCGTATAGAGAATATTTCATACCCATAGAGGCTGTATCGAAATTTTCGATACAGCCTCTTTAAGTTTTTGTGGCAAACCTCCTCCAAAACCCCATTGCGTTCGCATGCCCGACACAAGGATAATTTATTAAGACATAAGAACATAAGGAACATGTTTTTTTGTGGGTGAAATTCTTCTGTCTCTTCTGTCCTTATGTCTATAAAAAATCTTTAGGCGTGGTCTCTTTTTCTGCCCCTGCGAGCGTTAGCGAGATAGGGGAAGTCCGCGCAGCGGGAAGGGGTTAATTGAAATTTTTAACGTACGGTGATATCCTCCAACCCCCTCGGCTTGCAGCCACTCCCCCTATATTTTCCATGCGGAAAACACATGGGGAGAAAAGGTTACCATGCGTATGGTTTCTATCGCGAGGTAAAAACTCGTGCGAAGCACGGGTTGAGGGGCTTTATGCCCCGAAATAGAGTAACCCCGTACGAGTGCCGCAGGCACGAAGTGCGGGGGGTGGGCATCCCCCC
>JAGBHF010000047.1 GCA_017935645.1 Bacteroidaceae bacterium
AATCATAAAAACGAAATTATCAAGATACAGAAACTACAACAATATCAAGAACAAAACAATATTGATAAGCTCACTGAGGAGCTTGGCAAAATTGCCATGTTAGGCAACCATCGAGAGATGCAAAATCAACTGCGCCATATCATTCATCGGTTGCAAAACAACACCAAGTCGTGCAACGTATGGGCTGAAGTAGAGATGACTCTTTCGGGGGGCAACAATGCTTTCTATGAAAATCTGTTGAAAGATTTTCCCAATCTCACCAAGAACGAACGCAAACTGTGTCTCTTCATACACATGAAAATGTCTACAAAAGAGATATCCGACATCACACATCAAAGTCTGGGTAGTATTAACGTAGCACGCTCACGCTTGCGCCAAAAATTCGGCCTTACGGGCGACGACACATCGCTCATTGCCTTCCTCGACCAATACAACACACAGCAAGCTACAGAATAAAAGACATACTACTTCTCTTGAGCCTTCACAACCAGTATATCGCGAAAAGAAGTTGTGTAACATGGCGATAGGTGATTGCGTTGAGCCAGCCATGCTTTCTTACCGCCTTCGGCTCCTAAGCGCAATACTTTGCCTCCGACCTGCTTGTTGACACTATCCATCACCTGCATCAATCGATGATGCTTATCCCTATCCACCGTGTCGAACAGGCTCAGCTGTACGTGCTCACGAGGTATGATATGCCCCAATATTACACCCGCTTTCTTGTAGGCCTCACCACGACGAAACGCCCCTGCAAGAGCTTTTCGCGCATATTGCAATAGCTCAATAGTACTATCCGAAGCCACCGGCAGGGTACATTGCAATGCGCCTACATAGCGCCCGGGCGAGCACCCCCTACCCTTTACAAACACCATTATCGAACCTGCAGCCAAGCCCTGTCGGCGCAAGCGTTCGGCTGCCGTAGCCGTAAAATTGGCAACAGCCTCATACACATCATCAAAGGCCGTAACAGCCTGCCCGAATGTGCGAGAAACCGTAATAGATTGTCGAGCAACAGGCGACTCATCGACATCATAACACACCTCGCCACGCAACTCACGCCACGTACGTTCGCCCTCGATAGTATATTGCCTGCGCACTCTTTCACGAGGCAACCTTGTAAAATCCCAAGCCGTAGCCACACCCACCTCCATAAGCTTCGGAGCAAGACGCCTACCTATACCCCACACATCACCTATAGGACATTCCATCAGTGCAATAGCCTGCTGGTCGGGGGTAGCAAGATGACACACGCCACCATACCGAGCTATCTTCTTAGCGCGGTGTGAAGCTATCTTTGCCAAGGTCTTTGTCGGGGCAATACCTACACTCACCGGGATACCCACACTGCGCATCACAGCATCGGCTATTTCTCGGGCATACGCCTCGGCACCATAGGGCATAGAGAGGCCTTCGAGCACAAGAAAGGCCTCGTCAATACTATACACCTCGACTTCGGGCGAAAATTGCGACAAAACCGACATTACCCTACGCGATATGTCGCCATAAAGAATGTGATTGGAAGAGAATACGGCAACCTTCTCGCGCTCAAATAACTCGCGCAACTCGAAAGCCGGCTGTCCCATACCCACGCCCAATGCCTTAGCCTCATTACTACGAGCAATGACACAACCGTCGTTGCCACTGAAGACAACAACCGGTCGACCATTAAGTGCGGGATTGAACAATCGCTCACACGAGGCGAAAAAGTTATTACAATCGACAAGGGCGTACATACATCACACTACATACTCTTTACTACATACGACACGATACCCCACACCTGAAAGTTGCTACCATCGGTAACGTGCAGAGCGGGATAGTGAGGATTGGCGGGTTCGAGCCATATACCGTCGGCGCGGATAGAGATACGCTTAAGGGTAAATTCGCCATCGACAAAACACACTGCAACACTGCCCTCCTTGGGCGTCAAAGCCTTATCGATAATAAGCAAGTCGCCGTCGTCGATACCACAATCGCGCATGGAATCGCCGGCCACTCGGGCACAGAATGTCGATGCCGGATGACGTATCAATTCGCGATTAAGATCGATACCTTCATCGACATAATCTTGAGCCGGCGATGGAAATCCGGCCGGAACGGCCTCGCCCAATGTCGACACACTGAAAGGCTCTATCGGTGTAATAGGTTGTATATCTTTTATATCTTTCATACACATTTATTGATGTAGGACAAAGATAATATCTACCTTCGAAAATACATCTCACTATGAGATAAAAATTGTCATTTAATCACAGTAGTCATTAACCGCACAATGTTGTAATTCATGAGCAATAAAGGCTTTTAATATTTTTTTGAGTACTTTTGCAATAGAAATGTAATATATATTATGCATTTTTGCAGTATTAAAAACAAGATAATATGAAACCCTATCGAATATTAGTAACCGACGACGAGGAGGATTTGTGCGAGATATTAAAGTTTAATCTCGAGACCGACGGCTATATTGTCGACACAGCTCACTCGGCCGAAGAGGCTCTTGCGCTTAATCTGCAATGCTACGACCTCATCTTACTCGACGTAATGATGGGCGAAATAAGTGGTTTTATGATGGCCTCCATCATACGCAAGAGCGATACACTCAAGCATATACCCATCATCTTCATCACAGCCAAGGACTCGGAGAATGACATGATTACGGGATTTAACCTTGGTGGCGATGACTATATATCCAAGCCCTTCTCCATCCGCGAGGTGCAAGCACGTGTCAAGGCCTTGTTACGCCGAGCCAAACCTACCCAAGAGCACTCCAAGGATGAGATTATCTACGAAACTCTCCGCCTGGACTTGCGTAGTAAGAAATGCTACATTGGCGACTGCGAAAAGCCCCTCACCAAGAAAGAGTTTGAGATACTGCGTCTATTGTTGGAACATCAAGGACAAGTATTCTCAAGAGAGGAGATTCTGGCACAAATATGGAGCGACGAGGCATATGTACTCGACCGCACAATCGATGTAAATATCACACGCCTACGCAAGAAGATTGTACCTTACGATAGTTGCATTGTCACCCGCTTGGGATATGGCTACTGCTTTGAGGCTTAAAAACAACATTTATGGCAAGAAATAAGAAAAATATACCTTTTCAGAAAGAGCTGTTTCTATCCATTTGCGGCTTTTTCATCATCTTTGTTGCCATAACCATGTCGTTGCAATACTATCAAGAGAAAAGCATCCGACACAACAACCTATACAGCCTCTTACAAGAGTATAATCACCACGTAGCCAATTCGCTAAACGAATATCTCAACACCGATACCGCCGACACTCCATTACCCCCAAGCCCTACCCCCAAAAGATTTCCTTACCGACTCACCATTATCGACATTAACACCGGTAAGGTAGTGCTTGACAACAGTTCGTCGGAAGCTATAAGCCAATCGCATATCGATCGCCCCGAGATAAAGAGCGCTATCAACAACAAGAAGAACAGCTATTCGATACGCTACTCCGAGACACTCAAAGATACCTATTTCTATGTAGCATATCGTCACAACAACTACGTCATACGCACATCGCTACCTTACGACGAAACTATATCAAACATATTGCATGTAGACCCTTTGTTTCAATACATACTCATAGCTATCGCTATAATGTTCGTTATAGTACTCTTTATATATAGTCATTTGTTGGGCAAGTCAATCTCAAACTTGGAAGAACTTGCACAAAAAGCCAAGCTAAACCTGCCCCTCGACACAACCATGTACGACGACACAAGCACTCTGGGACGTATCACAAAAAATCTACGCAAGAACTACGACGAAACACGTCGCGCTCGCGAAGAATTGACCCTACAGGAAGAGAAACTGCTTGCACACATACAACTCTCTCGTGAAGGAATTGCCATCTTTACCCACGAGCGCAAGATGATTGTATCGAACAATCTCTTTATACAATATGCCAATCACATCACCGACCGCACATTGGATGATAACCTCGAAGAGGTTTTCACCGAACCGGCCCTACAAGAGATTATAGAGCATGTAACCTCACCCCACAACAAGCATAACAATAGTAGCGACACCAAACAGATACAAATATCGAAAAATGGATTGCACTTCATTGTAAGGGGTATACGCTTTCATGACCGTTCATTCGAAATATCAATCTTCGACAACACCGAACGGGAACGAGAGGACTTGGTAAAAAAACAACTTACACAAAACATAGCACACGAGCTAAAGACCCCCGTAAGTAGCATTAGAGGCTACTTGGAGACCCTGCTTGGCACGCCGGGCATCAGCGCCGACATGCAACAACAATTTCTTGAACGAAGCTATGCTCAATCGCGACGATTATCGGACTTGCTCAATGACATCTCTGTACTCAACCGACTTGACGAGACATCCGAACTATACGATTGTCATGACATCAACTTATCGTCCATTATCCATGAGGCAATATCCGACTCAGTAACGGCATTGGAAAACAAATCGATGCACATCAATACACCGGGCATACAGCCACACATGCCACTCAAGGGAAATCCTTCATTAGTATACTCAATCTTCCGCAACCTCATAGACAACTCTATAGCCTATGCCGGAACCAACACACAGATAACCATCAATTGCTATCACACCGACAATCAGTACTATTACATATCATTTGCCGATAATGGTGTAGGTGTTGAGGAAGCGCACCTCAACCGCCTGTTCGAACGATTCTATCGCGTCGACAAGGGACGTTCGCGCAAATTGGGCGGAACGGGATTGGGACTTGCCATTGTCAAGAACGCCGTTATATTCCATGGCGGAGAAATCATGGCCAAGAATGCACAAGGAGGCGGATTGGATATACTCTTTACGCTACGCAAGATGTAGCATCGATAATTTTGGCCACACGTTCACACGAAACACATCCGTCAGCAACTCGACGGCGGGTATAAACAACGGTAAAAATACTTAATTAAATTTTGTTTTTCACGTAGCATTCACTATTTTTGTTGCAAAATTCAACAATTTCTCATTACAACCAATTAAATACCATTCAACAACTTGTTGATGAGAACAGACTCAATATAAGTTGTTGTAGAAATAAAAATAGTGTTATGACTGAATCATTAAACCAATTACTTAAGAGCAGTATCCTTAAGAACTGGGATCATAAAGCATTGTGTGATGCCGGAAAAGAGGCTATCAGTTTTCGCGAAATGGCCGAGAAGATAGCACAACTACACCTTATTCTTCAAGAAGCCGGCATCAAGCCTCAAGATAAAATAGCCTTGTGCGGACGCAACTCGGCAAGTTGGTCTGTTGCATTCCTTGCATCAATGACTTATGGAGCTGTGCCTGTACCCATCCTCAACGACTTTAAGGCCGAGAGTATACACAATATTGTCAATCACTCCGATGCTCGCATGTTATGGGCCGATGACACTACAATCAACAATGTAACCCTTAGCGAAATGGGTGCATTAGAGGTCGTAATACAACTCGGTGACAACAAAGCAGTATACTGCAAAGATGCAAAGTTGGCCGATTATATTCAAAACATCGAGAAACATTTTGCCGAAAAATATCCCAACGGATTTGGCAAAGATGATGTAGTGGTACACGACGAACAACCCGAGGAAATAGCACTTATCAACTACACATCGGGCTCTACAGGCTTCTCAAAGGGTGTGATATTGCCCTACCGCGCATTGTGGTCGAACGTGCGTTTTGCCATCGACAACATCACGTACCTCAAGGCCGACGATGGTATGATCAACATGTTGCCACTGGCACACATGTATGGATTGGCTATTGAAATGCTCTTCCCTTTGTGTAAGGGTTGCTATGTATACTTCTTGGGTAAGACTCCTTCACCCAAAATTCTCATGGCAGCATTTGCCCAAGTTCAACCCAAGCTCATCATTGCTGTACCTCTTATTCTTGAAAAGATAATCCGCTCGAAAGTACTTCCCGTACTGCAAAAGCCCCTCATGAAGGTACTCATGCACATACCCGGTGTAAGTAACCTTATCCTCTCGAAGGTGCGCAAGCAACTTATCGGTGCCTTTGGTGGTAAATTGGAGATGATAGTATTGGGTGGAGCAGCCCTCAACGGTGAGATAGAAGACCTCCTGCGTCGCATGAAGTTCCCCTACACAGTAGGTTATGGTATGACCGAATGTGCGCCCCTCATTGCATACGCACCATGGTACGATATAAAGAAAGCATCATGTGGTAAGATTGTAGATCGCATGGAAGCGCGCATCGTTCCCCTACAAGAAAACGACGAGGTGGGCGAACTGTGGGTACGTGGTAGTAACACCATGCTCGGCTACTACAAGAACGACGAGGCTACCCAATCGACATTCAAAGATGGCTGGATGAATACCGGCGACCTTTGCGTGTTTGACAAAGAAGGTTTCCTCTACATTCGTGGTCGCAATAAGAACCTCATTCTCGGTCCTTCGGGTCAAAACATATATCCCGAGGAGATTGAAGATAAGATCAACAACATGCCTTATGTAGCAGAGTCGTTGGTTGTAGATCGAGAGGGTCAATTGGTAGCTCTCATCTTCCCTGACTTTGAGAAGGGTAAACAAGATGGTCTTGATGCCGATGCGGTAAAACAAATTGTTCTTGACAACCGCAACGAACTCAACAAGCAATTGCCTGCGTATTCACGCATCATCAAGATTGAGCTTCGCAACGAAGAGTTTGAGAAAACACCCAAACGCAGCATCCGCCGATTCTTATACAAATAATCGACTATATCACACACAATACGATAATCGAAAAAGACATACTCGCAATTGGGTATGTCTTTTTTGTTGCTATTGTGCATACGAAAGGCGCTGTGCAAATGGAAAATTTTTACTAATTTTGCGCGATTAAACAGGAGGTATCATGGAATTGCTCAAACAGCGTATATTACGCGATGGAAAATGCCCTTCGGAGGGCGTATTGAAGGTTGACAGCTTTATCAACCACCAGCTTGACGCACAATTACTTATGGCAATAGGTGTCGAGTTTGCCCGACGCTTTGCCTACTCACGAGCCACCAAGATACTCACCATCGAGGCAAGTGGTATAGCCCCAGCCGTAATGACAGGCTACTGCATGGGTATTCCTGTAATATTCGCCAAGAAAGCTCAACCCAATACAATGGAGAATGTATTGCAAAGTCATGTACACTCGTTTACCAAAGACATCGACTACAATATTGTTGTAAACAGCGAGTACATCAAGCCCAACGACCGCATATTGTGCATCGATGACTTCCTTGCCTATGGAAGTGCCGCCGATTCACTTATCGATATAGTAACCCGGTCGGGAGCCACATTGGTAGGTATGGGATTTGTCATCGAAAAGAGCTTTCAAGAGGGAGGAAAAAGACTGCGCGAAAAGGGTATCCATGTCGAGTCACTTGCCCGCATTGAAGAGCTGAGCAATGAGTGTATCAAATTTTGCGATTGAAAACGATTTATAATAAAGGCAAAATAAAGTAACAAAGCAAGTGTGATAGAATGTTTTATCATATCTTTGTAAACTAAATGAAATATAGAGTATTAGCCATATTATTTGCAGTAGTAGGTGTATTAGTTCAGGTACAAGCACAAGCACCACGAATGACTACTCCGGTATCGAAAGAGAAGAGCTCGATATCGAAGGGCAAGAAAGACTCTGTACCCCAACCCGAGCCGACTGCATGGCGCGACATACTGCCGCTGGGTGAGCGCTACCGTGTTCCTCTCGACACGCTGTTGCACAACTTCTACCGCACCGACCTGGCCAATGCCTACTCTCTTTCATATGCCACAACCGGCAACTTAGGCTCTCCGAGCTACAATAACATCTACTTCGAACGCCCCGAGGCCGATTTGTTCTTTTTCAAAGAGCCATTCCACCATTGGATGCGCAGCCCCAAAAACTTTGAATGGTACAACACCCGCCTGCCATATACCCAGATATCATATCACACCGGCGGATCGGGCGAAACCGGACAAGATAATCTTGCAGCGACCTTCTCGGCCAATGTCAACAAGCAGATACAAGTAGGTGGTGGCATCAACTATGTTACCGGTAAAGGTCAATACAACCACCAAGCCGACAAAGAATTTTCTTACCGTCTGTTTACCAGCTATATAGGCGACCGATATCAAATACAGGCTGCATTTAATCACTACGATTACATAGCTGCCGAAAATGGTGGTATTACCAATGACGACTTCATCCTCGACCCTGCAGCGGTACAAGGTGGCGACACAAAGGTCGACGGTCGCACCATCCCTACCAAACTTTCACAGGCGTTTACGCACCTCATTGGTCACGATTTATACCTCACTCATCGCTACAACCTTGGCTACTATAAAGACGTAAAGCAAAACGAGGAAGATACGGTAGTGATAGAAGAGTTTGTGCCCGTGTCGAGTATTGTTCACACACTTACATACGAAGGCGCATCACATCGCTTTGTCAATAAATCGGCCAAGGAAGATCTTGAATACTTCCGCAACACCTATCTATCGGATAATGGTACAAACGAGTTATCGAGTTACTGGGCTGTTGCCAATACTGTAGGCATTACTATTCATGAAGGCTTGAGCAAATATTTCCCTATGGGATTGGGCGCATACGTAACATACGAAATACGAGGCTACAACCAAGTTACCGATACAACAGGACAAGGCATAGTGGAATCGCCCCATTTAACACCTCTGCCCGACTATAACATAGCTGCTCGTACCACACAACACGCCTTGTGGGTGGGAGGACAACTGTGGAAACGACAAGGCGCATGGCTCACTTACGAGGCCAATGCTCGTGTAGGAGTTGTAGACGCTGTATTGGGCGACCTCGATATTACCGGTAAGGTGGGCACAAAGATACCTGTATGGAACGACTCGCTGAGCATACAAGGTAACGTTTTATTCAAGAATACAACCCCCTCGTACTTCTACAAACAATACGTCTCAAACCACTTTATATGGGATAACGATTTCGGCAAAACACGACGTCTGCGCATCAGTGGCGAAATATCATTTCCGAAGACAGGAACATACATACAAGCCGGATTTGAGAATATACAGAACCACATCTACTTTGACAATGAGTGCATGCCTCGACAAGAGAGCGACAACATACAAGTGATAAGTGCTACTATCAAGCAAAACTTCAAGGTGAGCATCTTCCACCTCGACCTTGAGGGGACTTATCAGCTATCGTCCAATCAACAAGTATTGCCATTACCCACATTCAGTGCTTACGGCAACTTCTACCTGCTCTTCCCTATTGCCAAAGTATTACATCTGCAAGTAGGTGTTGATTGCAATTGGTACTCGGCTTTCAAAGCTCCGGCCTATCAACCGGCACTTATCTCACGATATAACCAAGACGAAATAGAAATAGGCAACTATCCGTTTATGAACGCATACGTCAATGCCAAGCTCAAGAAAGCACGTTTCTACATCATGTATTCGCACATGAACCAAGGATGGTTGGGTGGAAACAATTATTTTTCAATCCCCCACTATCCCCTCAATCCGGCGATGTTGCAGTTGGGCGTATCGGTAGACTTTGCAAACTAAACAACATATGAGAGAAAGAGGTAAAAAACGGTTGCTTATCATAGCTGCAATCCTGACAATCGCTATTATAGGCATACTAATACGACAAAACAACACTCCACGCGACTATCCCCAAATAGCCGAACGCGGTGTGTTGAATGTTGGTATATACCACTCTCCGCTATCTTACAACACCGAAGGCGACAGCATCGACGGATATGACTTCGAATTGTTGCAAATGGTAGAACGACGCTCGGGCTTGGAAATAAAACTACACCTCGAAGAGAACTTTTCGCAATGTCTGCAACAGCTCGACAACCACACCTACGACCTCATCGCGTGTCAGACACCTATAACAAGCGACAGCACACACAGCTATATCTTCAGCAAGCCACTGTCACTCAACAAACAAGTACTCATACAACGCACCGACTCGGCCGGCAATGTAATCATACGCGACCAACTCGACTTGCACGGATGCACCTTGCACATCCTGCATAAGTATCCCGTACGACTACGCATAGAAAATATGGCCGACGAGATAGGCGACACCATCCACATCTGCGAGAGGCACAACCACAATGTCGACAGCCTTATCCGACTGGTTGCAACAGGGGTTATAGACTATGCTGTGTGTGATGAAGTTAATGCAGCTATGATAGCTGCCAACTACGACAATATCAATTATGACACAGCCATCAGCTTTACCCAATTTATGTCATGGGTAATGCACCCACAGAGTCCCATACTCTGCGACAGCATCAATAGTTGGCTATCGGATATACAGCGCACCGACCAATACCGTGAGTTGTATACTCGATACTTCGACACAAAGAGTTATGAGAAACAACAACGCATAGAACAAAGATTACATACCGAACAAACCGATACCCTGACTATAACCGGCACTCAAGACAATGAATAGCTATATAGAGCATGATGGAACAATCGTAGCACAAATTACCGAGAATAAATATTTGGTAAAGATTGTGCAACAGTCGGCCTGCGCAACCTGCAAGGCTGCCGCTCTATGTACCGTTGCCGAAAGCAAGGAAAAGTGTATCGAAGCCATAGCCGAAGAGAACAGTTGCTCGATAGGTGAGCAAGTTGTAATATACGGGCGCACCACATTGGGCTATAAAGCTCTTACCCTGGCGGTAATAATACCCCTTGTAATTGCCTTATCGACCCTGCTGATAGTTACAAGCCTCACAGCCAATGAAGCTATTGCCGGGGTATCGACGCTGGCTATCCTTGCGCCATACTATGCCTTACTGTGGCTTATGCGTAGCAGAATAAAACGAATATTTGTATTTTACATAAGACCAAAGATATAACAACATGAATATTATTTTTGTATCAATTATTTCACTCGCCATCATCGGTGCCATAGCCGCATTGATACTTCATATCATTGCGCAACGCTTCAAGGTCGATGAAGACCCCCGAATAGACGAAGTAGAGAAAGTCCTTCCGGGAGCTAACTGCGGTGGATGTGGTAAGGCGGGATGTCGCAACTTTGCCGAGTCGTGCGTTAAAGCCGACACACTCGAAGGTATGTTGTGCCCGGTAGGTGGCAATGAAGTCATGAAGCGAATAGCCGACATCTTAGGTAAAGAGGCGCATGAGGCCGAATCGCGCGTGGCGGTGGTACGCTGCAATGGCTCATGCCAACACCGTCCTCAGACAAACATCTACGAAGGCGCTCACAACTGCGCCATTACACATAGTCTTTATGCCGGCAGCACCGGTTGTGCCTATGGTTGCTTGGGTTGTGGCGATTGTGTAGCAGTATGTAGCTTGGGGGCTATCTCTATTGACCCCGACACACACCTACCTGTTGTAAATATCGATATATGCGGAGGCTGCGGAGCTTGTGCTCGTGCCTGCCCTCGCAACATCATCGAAGTACGCAAGAAAGGGCCCAAAGGTCGTGGAGTATATGTAGCCTGCATGAACAAAGAGAAGGGCGGCGTAGCACGCAAGGCTTGCGAAGTAGCTTGTATAGGTTGTAGTAAGTGCGCCAAAGAGTGTAAGTTTGACGCGATTACCATTGCCAACAACCTCTCTTATATCGACAGCGACAAGTGTAAGATGTGTCGCAAGTGTGTCGATGTGTGCCCAACAGGAGCTATTCTTGCAGTAAATTTTCCACCTAAAAAGGTTGTAGAGCATGCGGTATCGGCCGATACTCCCGAGCAGGCATCTCAATCGGACAATCAATAAGTCAATAATCAGGTATGAAAACATTCAGAATAGGAGGAGTTCATCCCCGCGAAAATAAAATAACAGCCGGACAACCTATTGTCGCAGCACCATTGCCACAGCAAGCCATAATATTGCTATCGCAACACATAGGTGCACCGGCACAATGCGTTGTTGAGAAAGGCGACAGTGTAAAGGTGGGCACACTATTGGCCAAAGCCAATGGCTTTGTCTCAGCCAACATTCACTCGCCCGTATCGGGCACAATAGCCAAGATTGATACCATAGCCGATGGATCGGGCTATCAGAAACCTGCTATATATATTAATGTGGAAGGTGATGAATGGGAAGAGAGTATCGACCGTAGCGAAACCCTTGTAACATCGTGCAACATGAGCGCTCAAGCCATCATCGATAAGATAGACCAAATGGGTATTGTCGGTATTGGTGGTGCAACCTTCCCTACCAAGGTCAAGCTAATGCCACCCCCCAACATGAAGCCCGAGGTACTCATCATCAATGCTGTAGAGTGCGAGCCATACCTCACCAACGACCATGCTCTGATGCTTGCCAAGGCCGACGAGATAATTGTGGGTATCGAAATACTCATGAAGGCTATCAATGTCGACCGCACATTCATTGGTATTGAGGCCAACAAACCCGACGCCATTGAGTTGTTTAAGCAAAAGACTCAAGAACGCAAAGACATCGAGGTCGTGCGCTTGCAATGCCGTTATCCGCAAGGTGGCGAAAAGCAACTGATTGATGCCGTAATAGGTCGTCAGGTAGCCAGTGGAGCACTTCCTGTATCAACCGGTGCTATTGTACAGAACGTGGCTACCGCCTATGCCGTATATGAGGCTGTTCAAAAGAACAAGCCCCTTATAGAACGCGTCGTTACCGTTACAGGCAAATCGCTCACTAAACCGGGCAACTATCTGGCTCGTATGGGTATGCCCGTATCGCAATTGATTGAGGTAGCCGGAGGCATGCCCGAAGATACCGGCAAGATAGTACTTGGCGGCCCCATGATGGGTCGAGCAACTGCCAATATAGACACACCTACCGGCAAAGGCACATCGGGCATACTCGTTATACCCGAGCGTGAGGCTCACCGACAGGAACCATCGCCCTGTATTCGCTGTGCCAAGTGCGTAGCAGCCTGCCCTATGGGACTCGAGCCATACCTCCTATCGAAGGCCGTAGCCATTGGTAACTTAGAGATAGCCGAGGAACGAAACATATATGACTGTATCGAATGTGGATGCTGCTCATATTCATGTCCGGCTCATCGACCTTTGCTCGACTACATACGCCAAGGAAAAGGCAAGGTCATGGCCATCATGCGCGCCCGTGCAACTGAGAAAAAATAACATTTAAACACAACTGTCTATATAGAGAACATGAACAAATTAGTCGTTTCGCCCTCACCTCACGCACACAGCGGGCTATCAACAGCCCAATGTATGTATGGAGTATTGATAGCACTCGTACCGGCATTCCTCATATCGATATACTTTTTTGGTATCAATGCCCTGCTTGTTACTGCCACATCTGTGGTGGCATGTATGCTATTTGAGTATCTTATACAGAAGTATCTGCTCCGCACAACGCCCACCCTCAACGATGGCACAGCCATCCTCACCGGCGTATTATTGGCATTCAATCTACCCGCCAACATCCCCTTGTGGATTGTCGTAATAGGAGCTTTATTTGCCATAGGTATAGGCAAGATGGCTTTTGGCGGATTGGGCAATAATATTTTCAACCCCGCACTTGCCGGTCGCATCTTCCTGCTCATTTCCTTTCCACAACAAATGACATCATGGCCTGCACCATCACCTTGGGGAACAGGCGTAGATGCCGTTACCGGCCCTACCACACTCAATATTCTCAAACGTGGTAATATCGAGGAGATAGCCAATATCGATGTCATCAATGCCCTTATCGGCAATAACGGAGGTAGCTTTGGTGAGGTAAGTGCCATAGCCCTTATTATAGGTTTTATATACCTATTGTGGCGAAAAATCATTACTTGGCACATTCCGGTATCCATCATTCTCACCGTATTCCTATTCTCATTTGCAGTAACCGTGAGCGAAGGCATTGAATATGCCATCATCTTTGGCGAATTGCAAATCTTCTCGGGTGGCTTGTTGCTGGGTGCTATCTTCATGGCAACCGACTATGTAACCTCGCCTATGACCCGCGGAGGCATGATATTGTATGGCGTACTCATCGGTATCATCACAGTTGTCATACGATTATGGGGAGCTTACCCCGAAGGCATGTCGTTTGCCATTTTTATCATGAATGGAGCAACACCACTCATTAATAAATATATGAAACCTAAACGATATGGGGAGGTAGTGAAAAATGACTAAGATAAAATCAAATATGCTCAACATGGTTGTTGTACTCACAACCATCACTGCCACCGTAGGAGCCATATTGGGTGGTGTATATAAACTTACCGAAGCTCCCATTGCACAAGCCTCGGCACGCGCGCAAGAGGAGGCCATACGTGTGGTTGCTCCCGACTTCGACAACAATCCTATTGCCGAGAGTGACACTATAAATAGTAACGGTCAAGAGATTGTAGTATATCCGGCCACGAAAAACGGCACTCCTGTAGGTGCGGCCGTCAAGGCGTCGAGCCGCAACGGTTTCAATGGCGAGATTACGATTATTGTTGGATTTGAGCAAGACGGTACAATACGCCAATATCGTGTACTGAGCCATGGCGAGACTCCCGGATTGGGAGCCAAAATGGAACAATGGTTTCGCACCGACAAGAACCGTCAGAGCATACTGGGCAAACATCCCGAAAAGACCAATCTTACTGTATCGAAAGATGGTGGCGATATAGATGCAATCACAGCATCGACCATTACATCGCGCGCCTTCCTCGAAGCCGTAAGCAATGCCTATAACGCATATATGAACAAACCCATAGATGCCATGTCGGGCAGTTCAACCCGCACAACACCCGACACCAACGACAATGAGGGTGATGAAGTTGTCGACGCCCTTTCGGGTAGCACCACCCACACCCCGAACGACACAACCACACAATGCCACAACGAAGAGGAGGTAATGCAATGAACAAATTCAAAATCATACTCAACGGTATCATCACCGAGAATCCCACCTTTGTACTGCTACTGGGTATGTGCCCCACGTTAGGTACTACATCATCGGCCATCAACGGCATGAGCATGGGCCTTGCCACCATGTTTGTACTCATGTGCAGCAATGTTGTTATATCGTGTGTCAAGGATTTCATTCCCGACAAGGTACGTATACCCTCGTTTGTAGTTATCATAGCTGCCTTTGTTACCGTACTGCAACTCTGCATGCAGGCTTATCTACCGGCATTGTACCAGAGTTTGGGCCTGTTCATCCCCCTTATTGTGGTAAACTGTATCATCTTGGGTCGAGCCGAAGCGTTTGCCGCCAAGAACAACCCCTTCGACTCATTGCTTGACGGCATAGGTATAGGCTTAGGCTTCACCATAGCCCTCACACTGTTGGGAGCAATCCGCGAGTTATTAGGTACAGGTCGCATATTCAACCTCAGCATTTTCCCCGAGGAGTACGGAGCTTTGGCATTCGTGTTAGCACCCGGAGCATTCATCGCCTTGGGATTACTCATTGCATTTGTCAACAAACTTAAAACCCGATAATCATGCTCACCTATATATCAATATTTATTACAGCGGTATTTGTCAACAATATCATTCTATCGCAATTTCTGGGTATATGCCCATTCTTGGGAGTATCCAAGAAAATCGACTCGGCTGTAGGTATGGGTGCAGCCGTAACCTTCGTGATGTTGCTATCGACCATTGTCACATATCTGCTACAAGCCTACCTGCTCACCCCCTTTGGTTTGGGTTATATGCAGACAATTGTTTTCATCCTGGTTATAGCAGCCTTGGTACAGATGCTTGAGATAATCCTCAAGAAAGTATCCCCCTCGCTCTATCAGGCATTAGGCGTATTCCTCCCCCTCATCACCACCAACTGCGCCATACTCGGTGTAGCAATCTTGGTGATACAAAAGGATTACAGCCTCGTAGAGTCGGTAGTATATGCCGTATCGACCGCCATAGGATTTACCCTATCGCTCACGCTCTTTGCCGGTATTCGCGAGCAGCTACAACTCAACGACATCCCCAAGGCCATGCAAGGAATACCCATTGCACTTATCACAGCCGGACTCTTAGCCTTGGCTTTTATGGGCTTCTCGGGCGTTAAAATCTGTTAATTAACAATAATACATCATATAGATAAAAAACTTTTCCTATCTTTACATCCGATAATTGCATAGTTGTGTTAAAATTATAAAACACTGACAATAAGCAATAAAAAAAACAAGAAACACACACAATTACAATACCTTAATCTTCAGGCACTTGTGATTGTAATGCGATAAGTTTACAATTATTAAAACCTAAGCTATGGCAAAAATCAAAGGAGCTATTACCGTGAACGCTGAACGTTGCAAAGGCTGCAACTTGTGCGTCGTAGCGTGCCCGTCAGACGTGCTTGCGCTACAACCTCAAAAAG
>JAGBHF010000048.1 GCA_017935645.1 Bacteroidaceae bacterium
CCGGTGATTGAGAGCGACTCGATAACGTCGGGGTAGATAGTACCTTGACCCAACCATTTGATGTCTTTGAGTTTCTTGGCCTCTTGGTCGAATACCTCGATGAAGCCTGCGCCGATAATTTTGCGCTTGCGCTCGGGCTCTACCACACCGGCCAATCGCTCGTAGAAGTATTGCTTGGCATCTACGCCTATCACGTTCAATCCCATGTCTTTGTAGCTGTCGAGAACACCTTCAAACTCGTTCTTGCGCAACAATCCGTTGTCGACAAAGATACATGTGAGGTTGCTGCCGATAGCACGATTGAGCAATACGGCTGCTACAGTCGAGTCTACACCGCCCGATAAGCCGAGTACAACCTTATCGTCGCCCAATTGAGCTCTCAATGCTTCAACAGTGTGCTCGATGTATGAAGCTGGAGTCCAGTCTTGCTTGCAACCACAAATGTCGCGTACAAAGTTGGTGAGCAGGATAGTACCGTCTTCGCTGTGATATACCTCGGGGTGGAATTGTACAGCCCATGTCTTTTCGCCTTCAACGCGATATGCTGCCGAGCGCACCTCGTGTGTGCTGGCAATGAGGGTAAAGCCTTGAGGAATCTCGGTGATAGAGTCGCCGTGCGACATCCACACTTGCGAGTTCTCGCGTACACCACGCATGAGCAAGTCGTTCTCATCGTGCCATGCGAGATTGGCGCGGCCATACTCGCGTGTTTCGCTACGCTCTACCTTACCCCCCGATGTGTGTGCTATGTATTGAGCACCATAACATACACCCAAGATGGGGTATTTGCCACGAAGTTTCGAGAGGTCTATTTTCAAGGCGTTGGGGTCATTTACCGAGTAGGGGCTACCCGATAAAATTACACCTTTGATGCCCTCCTCGTTGCCAAAGGGAAACTTGTTGTAAGGCAACAATTCGCAATAAGTGTTCAACTCACGCAAGCGGCGTGCAATGAGTTGGGTGTATTGCGAACCAAAGTCGAGAATGATAATTTTTTCTTGCATCGTTTTTGGATGTTTTTTATGTTGTTTGTAATTTGTATTATTTTATATGTGTTGTGTGGAGTCGTCCGGCGGCTACCTCCTTGATTGTTTTCATGGTGTTTTGTTCGCAGGCTATCCACAATATGTCGTTGGCCTCTATTTTGATAGTACCATCGGGTTGTAAGAAGGCGTCGGTGCCTCGCTCGATACCCACCAGCAGGCAGCGGAAGTTGTTGCGCAGGCCGAGGTCGGCTGTTGACTTGCCTACCCATTCCGATTCGGGATTTACTATGACATAAGAGTAGCTTACCTCTTCGCTCGTTCCGTCGGCTATTTCATCGCCACACTCTACTATCGGTAGGAAACGGGCTATCTGTTCGTCGGTACCTATCACGCGGATGATATCGCCGGGGAAAAGTCGCACTTCGCTGCCCGGGATATTGATGCGTCGAGTACCACGTATGATGCTTACTATATTCAATCCGTAGTTCTTGCGCAAGTTTGAGTCGGACAAGCGTACACCTGCCAACTCACTATCCTCGTGGATGGTCATGCGAGCAATGTGCAGGTCGTGAATAAGGTCGATACCCTTTTTGCTACGCTCGCGCAAGTTGAGGTTATCAAGGAAGCCCTTTTCCAATCGGGTAAACTGTTTTTGTATATCCTTCGAGAAGGTCTTCATCAGGAGCAAGAATATCACTGCACCTATGGTCATGCCCACATATGAATATACCGTGTGGAGGAAGCCCAATACAAAGGCAAAAGCTATAACATAGCGCAATGTGATGAGCAACATGATAGGTACTTGGTTGCTACGACCATCGCTCCACAGTGCTCGCAGTACATCGTTGTTGGTGCGTCGCATGGTGATTGCCCACAAGAACGGAGCCATAGCCAATAGGGTGATAATCGTAGCCATCAATTCACCTACCGTGCCGGGTATCCACATTTCGAATAGCGGGAAAAGCCACACCTGCGATGCAACAATAATAGCAATGATAAGGATGCCGAATAGGGTTATTTTGCCAATATAATTGGTGAGGATTTTCTTCCACACACCCTTGCCGTCTTCAATGATGGTGTTACTTTGAGAATATTCGTCAAGGCGTCGTTTGATGCGTTCGGGTAGGTGCTTCTCTACTTTGCTATAGAAGGGGTTGGCCAATTTTATCATATACGGAGTGGTAAAGGTTGTTACCACCGATACGGCAACGACGATAGGGTAGAGTGTCGGATTCATTACACCCAACGATATACCCAAGGTGGCTATGATAAACGAGAACTCGCCGATTTGTGATAGGCTGAATCCTGATTGTATAGCCGTGCGCAATGGTTGTCCCGAAAGGAGCATACCCAAAGTGGCAAGTACCGACTGACCTATGATAACAATAAGCGATAGGATAATAATAGGTGCCGAGTATTGCACAAGTGTGTCAACATTAACAAGCATACCCACCGATATGAAGAAGATAGCACCGAACAAATCTTTGATAGGCTGTATGACGCGCTCGATACGTTCTACCTCATTGGCACTCGATAGGATTGAACCCATAACGAATGCTCCTAAGGCCGAAGAAAATCCTGCATAAGTGGCGATTACCACCATGCCGAAGCATAGACCCATAGAGACGATAAGCAGGGTTTCGTTGTTCAAGAAGCGACGTACACTGCGCACAAACGTTGGGATGATGTATGTGCCGATGACAAACCAAAGCACAAGGAAAAATACCAACTTGGCTACGCTGTTGAGCAGTTCGCCACCTTCGACACTGCCCGAGGATACCGATGACAATATAACCAATAGTACCACCGCCAAGAGGTCTTGTACAATGAGCACACCAAATACCGTCTGGGTAAACTTCTGCTGTTGCATACCCAAGTCGCCAAAGGCCTTGATGATAATCATCGTAGAGGACATCGAGAGCATTGCTCCGAGGAAGATACTGTCGAATACCGTAAAACCTAAGAATTGTCCGGCCATGTAACCTATGGCTATCATACCCAAGGCTATGGTTAGGGCTGTAGTGAAAGCCGTTGCGCCTACGTTTAAGAGTTTCTTGAAGTTGAACTCCAAACCCAGCGTAAACAGCAACACGATGATACCGATTTGAGCCCAAATATCGATGTTCTCAGGGTCGGCAATAGAGGGTAAATAGTGGAAGTTGGGGCCTGCCAAAAAACCGGCAACAATATATCCCAAAACAACCGGTTGGCGTAGTTTCTTGAACACCAATGTTACGATACCGGCCAATATAAGAATGAGTGCCAGGTCTACTATGAGGGGTTGAAGGCTGTCCATTTGCTTTTATATTTCGTTCTGTAATGATATGTTGTTGGTAGTGTGCAGTTTTTGCATGTCGTCGAACAGGCGTAGTATGTCGGCGTTTTCGCGCATTTGTACTACAAATTTGATACTTGACAACGGCTTGCTATAATCGACATCAATATACCATTCGTGCATTTTTACGGCATGTTGTTCAAATACAAGGCGATAACATTCAATCGAATCGATGATGAGTGGCAGCTCAATGGCAATTATGTGGCTTTCCCACTCAAAGTTCATCTTGTTTTCGATATTGTTTATGACTATCAGTGTAATGAGGATAAATATCATGGCAATAAAAGCAATGGCATATAAGCCTATGCCCACTGCCAGACCGATACCTGCCGATACCCATATACCTGCAGCTGTAGTAAGTCCTCTCACCGAAGCCTTGGTCTGGATAATAGCACCTGCACCCAAAAAACCAATACCACTTATCACCTGTGCAGCAATACGGGCAGGGTCGCCTCCGTTGGCAAGGTGGCTGAAGAGTTGTGGTATGGCACACGATACCAACATGGCAAGTGTTGCACCCATAGATATGAGTGCAAAGGTTCGTGAGCCGGCTATTTGACCTTTGCGTTTGCGCTCAAATCCTATTGCACCTCCAAACAATGCACTCACAGCCAACTTGCATGTAGCACTGCCTATGGTTACATCGGTAGTGGTCATGAATGCGTTGAGTTGTTCTATAAAGGATAGCATAAAAATGGTATTGCGTTTATAAGGGGGTGATATTATCGGTTGCGTGTCCACATACGCTCGCTGTCGCGCACCATTTGCTCGTCTTTGTTTATAGCGCTTAAGGCAAGCCAATTGGTTATAAGCGAGCAGATGGGGAAGATTATGAAAGTAGTGGTCTTGAATGTTGTTGCCTCCAAGAAGGTGTAGTTGCTGTACAACAATGTTCCTATTATAGCGAAGAGTATAATGTATAAGAGAATGTTAATCTTGCACACCAACATCTGTCTCTTGCGGTTCTTAAAGAGGAATATGGCAATAATACTCATTAATACAATCAGAGCCGAAATGGTGGCGATGATGTAGTCTTGCGATGAAACTATAAATACTTCATCGGTGACAATCTCGGCCGGAGCCGTAAGCTCGATACCCAAGCTGTTCATTTGATAGGTGCCGGCAGGGGTAGTAAGACTCATAAAAGGATTGAATGCAAATATCGCCATGAAGATAATGGCGCAGAGCAAGTAAATCGATTGTATACGTTGTATCATGATGTGATAATATTAATTCTTTTATTGAACGATATATTCAAATTTCTCGGGTATGTTCGACTCAAAATGGAGCATTTGTCCTGTGATGGGATGCTTAAATCGGAGCGATGCCGCGTGTAGTGCCACACGACCTATGGGGTTGCAGTTCGAGCCATATTTGCGGTCGCCGATAATGGGGTGACCCAAGTCGTGCATGTGTACACGTATTTGGTTTTTACGACCGGTCTCAAGCTGTACCTCTACGAGCGAGAATCGACCGTTGCTTTTTAGGGTCTTATAGCCGGTAATGGCGAGTTGTCCCTCTTCGGGGTTCTGTGTCGAATATACTTGGAGGGCAGCATTCTCTTTCAGGTACGATTTTACTTCACCGGCCTCGGGGTCGAGCGAGCCTTCGACTACAGCCATGTATTTGCGTTCGATAACAGCATCATTCCAGTTGCGTTGCAACAGCTCTTGAATGCGTTGTCTCTTGGCAAAAATCATTACACCCGATGTGTCGCGGTCGAGTCGGTGTACAATGAAGATGTGACCTTCGGGGTCGTTGGTCTTTACATAATCGCTTATAATGCGATAGGCTGTTTCGGTCTTTTCGTTCTTCGTAGCCATCGAAAGCAGGCCGTATCCTTTGTCGATAACAATGAGATACTCGTCCTCAAAGATGATGCGCAAACGACGGTGACGGAAAATCTTGTAGCCTTTGGAAAAGTTGATAGTGATGCGGTCGCCACGATGCAACGGTGTGTTGAATTGTGTGGTGGGCATATCGTTTACAGCAACTTGTCGGTGTGAAAGGTATGACTTAACCGTAGTGCGCGACTTGTCCTTCAGGGTTGCTATAAGAAAGTCAAGCAGTTGACAGTCGCTATCGACATGATAAGTAAATTCTTTGGACTGACGTTGCTGTGAATTATGCTTTTGAGGTTGTTTCATATAAGATATTTATATTTATAATCTGCAAAGATACATTTTTAACACTCAATCTGCAAGATGATAACCGAAAAAGATTGCTGATACAAGCCTCTTCGGAGTCATTTGTGTTAAAAACAGGCTTTACTGTAATATTTTTGTGTTTTTATTAGTTTATGCAGATATAAAAAATTATCTTTGCACTTTGAAAGAGAATAACCTTATCTTAAGTTATGGCTATTAAAAACAACGTGATGATTGTCAGACATAAGTTGCTGACCAATCTTATTAAATTATGGAATTCGGGCGAATTGGTAGAGAAGATTGACCGTTTGCCTATTGAGTTGAGTCCCCGCAATGCACAAGTTCGCGGTCGTTGCTGTATTCACAAGGAGCGTGCAGTGTGGAAGTACAAATCACTCCCTCTCTTGGGTTATGATATGACCGATGAGCAGGACGAGCTTACTCCGCTTAGCGACTATGCTCGCCGAGCCTTGGAGCGCGATAAAATCAAAGATAATATCATGTGCGTTATCGACGAGGCTTGTTCGTCTTGTGTTCGCACCAATTATGATATTACCAACTTGTGTCGTGGTTGTGTAGCTCGTGCTTGTTCGCATGCTTGTCCTAAGAATGCTATCGAGTTTGACCCCTATACAAGTCAAGGTCGTATCAATCACAACGATTGTATCAGTTGCGGTAAGTGTTTCGAGGCTTGTCCCTACCACGCTATTGTTTACATCCCTGTTCCTTGCGAGGAGGCTTGCCCCGTAGGTGCTATTACTAAAGACGAATATGGTGTAGAGCACATCGATGAGACCAAGTGTATCTATTGCGGTAAATGTCTCAATAGCTGTCCTTTCGGTGCTATCTTCGAGATTTCACAAGTATTCGATATCTTGCAAAGCATACGCCGTGGTGAGAAGGTAGTTGCTATGGTTGCTCCTGCAATTCTCGCTCAATATAACTTGCCCGCCGAGCAAGTATATAGCGCTATCAAGGCTATCGGTTTTACCGATGTTATCGAGGTGGCTCAAGGTGCCGAGGTAACTACTCGTTTGGAGAGTGCCGAGTTGAAAGAGCGTCTTGAAGAGGGTGCTCCTTTCATGACAACTTCTTGCTGTCCTGCCTACATCGAGATGGCCGAGAAGCATGCTCCCGACTTGAAGAAATATATCTCAAGCACACGCTCACCCATGTATTACACAGCTCAAATTGCTCGTGAGAAATATCCCGATGCCAAACTCGTATTCGTAGGTCCTTGTATCGCTAAGCGCAAAGAGGCTCGTCGCGACGACTTGGTAAGCTATGTAATGACATATGAGGAGTTGCATTCGGTATTGGACGGTATGGGTATTGATATTGCCGAACAAGCTGCATTCAACATCCCCGTTTCATCAAGCAAGTTCGCTCATGGTTTCGCTCAAATCAATGGTGTAACACAAGCCGTATTGAACGAAATCAATGGTGAGTTTACATTCTCGGCTACATTGGTAGCTAACCTTACAAAGAAGAATGTTGCTCTCTTGCGTGCTTATGGTAAGTCTGGTAAAGCACCTGTTCAATTTATTGAGGTAATGGCATGCGAAGGTGGTTGTATCTCAGGTCCCGCTAATCATGAGGTTTACGACAAGGCGCGCCAAACTTACAATAAAGAGTTGCAAAAACGATAATAGCATCTGAAGATGGATGCATTGGTCGATCGCTTGGTTTGTGAGCATCGTCTCGATGCTGCTCAACTTGGCTCTCTCTTAGAGTCATGCGATGACCGTGCGTTTAATATACTCCGAAAACATGCTGCCGAAGTGGCCCAACGCCACTTCGGCAGGCGTGTATATATACGAGGCCTGATTGAGGTGAGCAACTACTGTCGCAACAACTGTCTGTATTGTGGCATCCGACGCGACAATCGTGCTGTTGAACGTTATCGACTCACTGATGAGCAGATATTGTCGGCATGCGAGGCCGGTTATCAGCTCGGTTTTCGTACCTTTGTTATGCAGGGCGGTGAGGATGGTGCCTTTGCCGACAAAAGGCTTGTGCCTCTTATCTCAACTATTCACTCTCGTTATCCCGATTGTGCCATTACTCTCTCGCTGGGCGAACGCTCGGAGGAGTCTTACAAGGCACTCTATGAGGCCGGTGCGCGACGCTATCTGTTGCGACACGAAAGTGCCTCTCCACAACTCTATGCTTCGCTACATCCTTCGGATATGTCGTGGAGTAATAGAATTGAATGTATCAAGACACTCAAGCACATAGGTTATCAGACCGGTATGGGTATGATGGTGGGCGCTCCCGGCCAAACACTCGACCATCTGGTACAAGACCTTATGCTACTGCAACAAATACGCCCGCAAATGGTGGGTATAGGTCCTTTTATACCTCACTCGGCCACGCCTTTGGGACATTATAAGGCCGGCTCGGTGCAAACAACCTTGTTGCTTATTTCCATTATCCGATTGTTATTACCCAATGCGCTTATACCATCAACAACGGCGTTAGCAACACTATCGCCCATGGCGCAGATAGAGGGTATAGCGGCAGGTGCAAATGTCATCATGCCCAATCTTTCGCCCACCGATGTGCGGCGCAACTATGAAATATATGAAGGGAAGGCCGCGTTTGGTACTGAGGCTGCCGAAGGTCTCAAGATGCTGAGCGACCGACTCGCTACTATAAATTATGAAATCAGTTACGATATAGGTAACTATAATGAGGAGGTTAAGATATGATAAAGTATCAAGTAAATTCACCTCGTGCCGATGAGTTTATCCACGATGGTGAGATAATGGCTACATTGGAATATGCCAAAGAACATCGCAATGATAAAGCGATGGTAGATGAAATATTGACTCGTGCTGCCGAGCGCAAGGGCTTGTCGCACCGCGATGCTGCTGTATTGTTGGAGAGCGACGACCCCGAAATCGTCGAGCGTATATTCAAGCTTGCACGTGAGATTAAGAATCACATTTATGGCAACCGCATTGTGATGTTTGCTCCGTTGTATTTGTCAAACTATTGCATAAATGGTTGTGTATATTGCCCTTATCACGCTAAGAACAAGACTATTCCTCGTCGTAAACTTACACAGGAGGAGATACGTCGCGAGGTTATTGCCTTGCAGGATATGGGTCACAAGCGATTGGCTCTTGAGACAGGTGAGCATCCTACCAAGAATCCTATCGAATATGTGTTGGAATCGATTGATACCATCTACTCAATACATCACAAAAATGGCGCAATACGCCGTGTGAATGTTAATATTGCCGCCACAACAGTCGAGCACTATCGCATGTTGCGCGATGCCGGTATAGGTACATATATATTGTTTGAGGAGACCTACCACCGCAAAACTTACGAAGCACTGCACCCCACCGGACCTAAGAGCGACTGGGCTTACCATACCGAGGCTATGGATCGTGCCATGCAAGGCGGTATCGACGATGTAGGTATCGGTGCTCTCTTCGGTTTGTGTAACTATCGCTATGACTTTGTAGGCTTGCTCATGCATGCCGAGCACTTGGAGGCAGCTTATGGAGTAGGTCCTCACACCATCAGTGTGCCTCGCATACGACCGGCTGATGATATCGACCCCGCCGACTTCCCCGATGCTGTTACCGATGAGGTATTCCGTCGCATTGTGGCGGTATTGCGTATTGCAGTGCCCTATACCGGTATGATAGTATCTACACGCGAGTCGCAACGCTCTCGCGAGTTGGTATTGGATGTGGGCGTATCACAATTGAGTGGTGGCTCACGTACATCGGTAGGTGGATATGCCGAGGGTATTGAGGATGCCGAGGACTCGGCTCAATTTGATATATCGGATAATCGCACGCTTGATGAGATAGTGGCTTGGTTGCTCGAATTGGGCTATATCCCCAGCTTCTGTACAGCATGTTATCGCGAGGGTCGCACCGGCGACCGTTTCATGTCGTTGGCCAAACGTGGTCTGATAGGTAACTGTTGTGCCCCCAATGCGCTCTTTACCCTTCGTGAGTATCTCGATGACTATGCTTCGCCTCGTACTCGCGAATTGGCAGTGAAGATGATTGAGAGCCAAATACCTCTTATCCCATCGGATAAGGTACGTAATATTACTATCGAAAACTTGAAGAAGATTGCCGAAGGCAAGCGTGACTTCCGTTTCTAACACCTACAGCTATGCAACAGACTCCTCAATCGGAACGCCTGCATATCGCCTTTTTCGGGCGTTGTAATAGCGGTAAGTCATCGCTTATCAATGCACTTACCGGGCAGAATATTGCCGTTGTGAGCAATGTGAGTGGTACGACCACCGACCCGGTGAGTAAGCCCATAGAGCTGCCTGCCTTGGGTGCGTGCGTGCTTATTGATACCCCGGGATATGACGATACAAGTATCCTCGGCGAGCAACGCATTGCTCAGACTACCAAGGTGGTCGATAAAACCGACATTGCCGTACTGCTCTTTACCGAGCAGTGGGGTGATGACGAGCGTCGTTGGATTGCCGAGTTCCGCGCCCGTGAAATACCTGTCATAGCCGTGCTCTCGCAGTGCGACCGCTTGTCGGGTGTTGTGACTCTCATGCAGGCTATTGAGCAAGACACCAAGTTGAAGCCTATAGCCGTAAGCGCTACACAAGGTGAGGGGCTACCCGCCTTGCGTGAGGCGTTGGCTGCTGCAGGCATGCGTGAGGAACGTACCATTCTACAAGGACTTGTAAACGAGGGCGATACAGTATTACTCGTAATGCCTCAAGATGCAAGTGCTCCTAAAGGTCGCCTTATACAGCCTCAGGTGCAAACCATTCGTGAATTGCTCGATCGTCGTTGTACGGTAGTTAGCTGTACTACCGAGGGCATGCCCGCTGCCTTGGCGTCATTGGCACAACCGCCACACCTCATCATTACCGACTCGCAAGTGTTCGATGCGGTGTATAAACTTAAGCCCGATGCATCACGTCTTACATCATTCTCGGTGCTTTTTGCTCGATACAAGGGCGATATAAACACCTTTGTAGCCGGTGCCAAAATGTTGTCGCAACTAACCGAAAATTCGCGCGTACTTATAGCTGAGGCTTGTACACATGTGCCTCAAAATGAAGATATAGGCCGTGTGAAATTGCCCGCTATGTTGCGTCGCAAGTTCGGTTCGGGACTGCACATCGATATAGTGAGTGGTCATGAATTTCCGCAGGACCTCACCGGTTATGACTTGGTGATACACTGTGGAGCCTGTATGTTCAACAGTCGCCATGTGCTCAACCGCATAGCCCGTGCACGCATCCAAGATGTGCCCATTACCAACTACGGTATTACCATAGCAGCCCTGACAGGAATACTCGACAGAATTGAGTATTGATAACCATCGATTTTAGTATCTCTAAATAGACAGGAGCGAGCGCAGAGAATGGTGCTCGCTCCTGTGTTATATAACTCTGTGTATAGGCTTGTTACACGAGGCCTACCACTTCGCGCATGGCTTGGCGTAGGGCAGTAGCTTCGTTACTATCCTCACGAAGTACCGATAGGATATATTTGAGGTATTTATCCTTGTTGGCAAATCCGCACAATTGTACTATACCACAGTTGGGTAGCATCGACTTTTGGTTGTACACGCGCAGTATCTTGTTGTATCGACGCTCCGATACATATAGCCTAAACTTGCTACACAATTCGTTGTAGAGCTTGCGGAGAGTACATTCGGCAGTGAGTGTGCGTATGTGCTCTTCATAGTCGTCGATGTTGTGTGAACGGCGGTCAATAAAGCACTCGATTTCGCGCTTGGTGCGGTGGCGTGTGTGCAACAGGGCTTGTTGTTCAAGTTCGGCGGCAAACATATTGATGATGTTGGTGCGAACGGTATCGAACGCATTGTTCGCATTGAGTCCCATACGGCGGGCAACGGTGCGTATAACAGGCTCAATGAGCAACAGATTTTCAATCTCGGCAACTTCGGGTACTGCTATATTGCGTTGACGTAAGGACTCTATCTCACGATTGGTGCGACGGTCGCGGTCGACTATACCATGCGATTCGATGTGATGGAAACTCTTCAGGTCGTTGAATGTGCGAGTCGTCTCTATAACCTTCGAGCAACCGCCCAATGGCTTTACAGTGTATTCGGGGTATAGCAGTGTGTAGATGCGCACATCTATGCTGCGATTGTCAGTACCTTCGATAAATAGAATAGGCTTGCGACTACCCAATAAGTCGAGATATACATCTTCGGGCAGTTCGTTGGGGCTCTTCAATATTTCGTAGTCCCACAGCTGCTGTTCGGCATCGTACGATTTTACCCACACGCAAGTGCTATCGTTGCGCGATGCAGCAAACTCGAGGTCGTGTGTAAGGTATATAAAGGTACAGTCAGGGCGTAGTTGTTCGACCGTATCCCACACCGATTTCATGATAGAGTGGTGGAGAAAAACCTCCGGGTCTTCAACCATGATGATATTGTTCTGCTCGGCATACAACACCGAAGCCAATAAGTACAATACTGTTTTTTCGCCATCGCTCAGTCTTGTTGGCTCGTATGGCTGAGTGTCTTTACCACCCACAATGCTCAGTTTGCCCGACATGCGCAGCATCTTGTTTTGCGGAAATATTGCCTCCCAATGCTGCTGTACGCGATCGAGCTTGGTGCGAGGCAGTCGTCCTGGTTGCTTTTCGCTTTGTTTGTACGCGATTACATTGACAAACTCCTCATACATGAGCAGGTACATCAAGCGTTCAAACTCCGTATCGATTGCCTCGATGCGATAGGTAGTCTTAGCTTGTAACTCGTTGTATAAGCGAGTGATATTGTTGCCTATGGCATTGTTACTCGTAGGATTGATAAATAGGGCTTTGAGTGCCGATATGCAAAACACTCTGTCGGCACGACGGCGAGCTATCTCATCGCCAAAGCGACTCTTACCGGCACCATTGGCGCCTATTATGGTGAGCGTGCGCAGGTCGTTGGTGAACTGCGTAGCTCGTTTCTCGGTGTGTTGAGGCAGTTCTATTTTCATGGTATTGTTCTATATTCTACAAATATAGTGAAAGGTGAGAGAAAAAAGCAATGCTTGCGTGGATTTTTTGCTAATAGTATCCTGTATTCTATAAATATAGTACATTCCTGACAAAAAATCGCTTTAATATCAATAAATTACAGTGTGAATACATAAAAAACACCACAATTAAGATTGAGCCTCTTAATGTGGTATTATTATAGTGTCGATAATATGTGCTTTGAGCCACGAGTGGGACTCGAACCCACGACCTTTTCGTTACGAATGAAATGCTCTACCGACTGAGCTATTGTGGCTTGAAATAACCTACCGAAAGTTGGAGTGTTGTTAGTCGATAGGTTTTTGTGTTGTATAGATAATTTTTATCTGTGCTCCTTCGAGGTCAAGTTCGACGATAGCAGGCGATGCACTGTAGGGTGTAACGCTTACAACCGAGGTTGTAGTCTCGTAATATGATGTATTTGTTTCGGTAAATACACTGACGGGGACGAGAGCAATGGTTTCGTCGTCTTCGGTAACAGTAGGATCGTCACGCTTGAGGATGCTGCGAATGTAGTTGCTAATGTCTCCAAAGTTATATACACCTTTGCCTTTGTCGTATGTGGCATACATGGTGCTTATATCGTCGGGGATGAGTTTTTGCTCAAAGAAATCCTTTACTTGCGATGCTCTGATAAATAGCAGATATTTAGGAGGATTGAGTTGTGCATTTTCATCGGCAACAACAGGGATAGTGAACGATAGGTAGTTCAATATATTCTGTATGCGACCACTCTCTTCAAGTTTCTCTTGGTATTTTTTTATAATATTACCGGTAGGGAACTTGATAATGGGGATATAGCCAACAGGCGCTTGGGCAATTACTTTGTTTCCGGCAAGGTTGTTTGCCTCAACTTTGGCTTGTAGTTGCTCGTCGGGGGTGAGTGTAAAGTGGTTGATGCTGCTAACCTCGGGGGTTACACCCAGATAGTTGTATGAGAGAGTATCTATCTCGCCTTTGTTGTCTATTGCGCGGTAGTGCATGGTCATGTACATACCCTTGATGTTTACCATACGTCCGTTACCATACGTTACATCCATGTATATGCCGGGGAAGAACTTGGCAAACTCCGACGGCATAGAGAATATCTCGGGGTCTTCCTTATACTTATTGAATATACTATATCCCAATTCTATGGGGAGGGTTACATCGATGCGCTTGTATGTAACCACATTGCCATCGGTGCTATTGTTCTTGTCAATAAATCCCTCGGTTGAACTACCAAACGGGTGGCTTGCTATGAGATTGTCGGGTGAGTAATAGTCAAGCGGATTGATATTGGTATAAAGGGGGCTTTTGATAGTCTTGTCGAGGGTGTAGATGTTCAAGACCATGGGGGCCAATGAGTCGCCTGTGAGGTCTTGATTGTAGTAGCTGAGGTATAACTTGATAGAGTCGAGCGTACTGGGGGTGACATTGGTTGTGTCGATGTTGAGGGTGGGCATAAATTGTGTGAGGTAGCCCGAGCGCAAGTTGCCGTAGCCCTTTACTGTGAGGTTGCCAATGAGAGGGTCGGTAGTACGTCCCAAGATACTATCATTGAATACCGATTGGCCGGTAAGTTTTATAGAGGTTGAATCGACAGTAATTTCTATCAATGAGTCGTTAAGTGACGAGCCTAATGTTGAGATTTCGTCATTGCATGCAATGAGTGAAATGCTACAGCACAAGACTGCCAAGTATTTCAGTATTTTCATCTCCTTGTAATAATATTATTGATTGTTATTGTTCCACACTTGCTCATAGAATTGGTCGATAGCATCGTTGCGAGTATCTTCCGGTTGATAGGGGAGGAACAATTTGCCTTTTTCTTTGGCGTAATCAATGAGCGATTGATCAACATTCTCGCTACCGGCTATTACACCATCGGCATAGTCTATGGCAAACTTGTTGAGTGTAATAAAGTCTATCTCTTCGCCCGGTGCAAATGGAATATCGGCAGGGGTAATGTTGCGGAAGATAATCTTTTCGGCAAAGCGGGCATCGAATGGACGGGTAAACTTGTTGTCGTAGAGTGAAACGACAATCTTAGAGTTGCGGAAACAAGGATCGTCGGCATACGATTTCTTGGTGAAAATGGGTGCTAACGATGACAACCAACCGTGGCAGTGGATAATATCCGGCTCCCAACGGAAGTTCTTAACTGTCTCCATAACACTGCGCACAAAGAATATGCTACGCTCGTCATTATCTTCGCGATTAGCTTCGTCTATAACCTCGCCAATGTGACGTTGGAAATAGTCGTCGTTGTCGGTAAAGTATATCTGCATACGTGCCGACTGAATAGATGCTACTTTAATGATAAGAGGGTGGTCGGTATCATCTATAATCAGATTCATACCCGACAAGCGCTTTACTTCGTGCAATTGATTGCGACGCTCGTTGATATTGCCATATTTGGGCATGAATACGCGTATTTCATGACCTCTCTCTTGTATGCCTTGGGGTAGCTCACGACATGTCTTAGCAAGCTCGTTCTCGGGCATGTAAGGCATCATTTCTTGGGCGATAAATAAGACTTTTGCTTTGCTCATGATTCTTTTCTTCGTGTTTGTTAGGTGTGCTATCATATATAGATACACGTAACCGATGCAAAGATAATAAAAAAAATTGCTATATCATCCAAATTTTACGAGACTTAACACTGATGAAAAGTGTTTTTTCTGAAATTTGTGGTCATCATGTCCATAAAATATGCCCTTTATGTGAAAATTTATAGGCTTATGTTTCGCCATTTGTAGTTTATTTATTTCCTTTGCATCAATTTTACAATCGACACTAAGTCATGAAGAGAATTACAACAGTTGCTGAGTTGCGCCAACTTGTAAATGCCGCGCGCAACGAAGGAAAGAAGGTAGGTCTTGTGCCTACAATGGGCGCATTGCATGTTGGCCACATCTCGCTCGTTGAGCGTTGTGTTGCCGAGAATGATATCACAGTAGTGAGTGTTTTTGTCGATCCTACACAATTTAACGACAAGCGCGACTTGGAGCTATATCCTCGCACGCCCGAGGCCGATTGTGCCATGCTCGAGAAGGCCGGATGTACCTATGTCTTTACACCCTCGGTCGAAGAGGTTTATCCTGAGCCCGACACACGAGTGTTTGAGTTGGGTACTGTTGCCGAGGTGATGGAAGGCCGTTTTCGCCCCGGACACTTCAATGGTGTGGCTCAAATCGTAAGCAAGTTATTTGATATGGTTGCACCTCATCGTGCTTATTTTGGTGAGAAGGACTTCCAGCAAATAGCCGTAATTCGTGCCATGGCTGCTCAGTTGCAATTCGATATCGAGATTATTGCATGCCCTATTGTACGTGAGGAGGATGGTCTTGCGTTGAGCAGTCGCAATACACGTCTTACTGCCGAACAACGTCGCAATGCCCCTCGCATTGCCTCGACTCTTTTTGCAAGCCTCGAATATGCCAAGACTCACACCGTAGCCGAGACTATCAGCTATGTGGTAGATACAATCAATGCTGTGCCCGAAATGAAAGTAGAGTACTATGAGATTGTCGATGGTATATCATTATTACCCGTGACCGAGTGGAGCGATAGCAACTTTGTCGTTGGTTGTATTACCGTTTACAACGGTGAGGTGCGACTTATTGATAATATAGCATATAGTCGCCCCTGATACTTCTAATAAGATATAACACACAAAAAAATTACATACAATGTATATCGAAGTTGTTAAGTCAAAGATTCACCGCGTAACGGTGACGCAAGCCGACTTGAATTATATAGGCAGTATTACTATCGATGAGGACTTGATGGATGCTGCAGGCATTATTGCCAATGAGAAAGTCTCGATTGTTAATAATAACAATGGAGCTCGTTTTGAAACATACGTAATTCGTGGCGAGCGTGGCTCGGGTGTAGTATGTCTCAATGGAGCCGCTGCACGTCTGGTGCAACCCGGCGATGTGGTTATCATCATGGCCTATGCTTGGATGGATGCCGAGGAGGCTCGCACCTTCGAGCCCAAGGTGGTTTTCCCCGACACACTTACCAACAAGTTGATTTAATATCTATTCATAATACAGCAGGCTCATCTCTTATTCCCCTTGAGGTGAGCCTGTCTTTTATTTCATATCTTTATGTATAAATATCGCGATATATGGCACATTGCCTATCCTATCCTTATCAGTCTGGTGATGCAGACACTCATAAATATTACCGACACGGCCTATATGGGGCGTGTGGGCGAGATTGAGTTGGGAGCAACGGCTCTTGTCTCGGTATATTACCTTACCATATATATGGCCATCTTTGGCTTTAGCGTAGGTGCTCAGATTTTTATTGGACGTCGCAACGGAGAGGGTAGTTATGCCAAGATAGGCGATATTGTGGTGCAGGGTATTCTGTTCCTGTTGGGTATTGCAACCCTTTTCGTATTACTATCGAAATGGTTGTCTCCAATATTATTGTCGAGCATTGTTTCATCGTCACAAATTTATGAGGCTTGCATCGATTACCTCGATTTGCGCATCTGGGGATTGCTCTTTTCGGCTGTGAGTGTTATGTGTCGCGCCTTCTTTGTGGGCATTACCCGCACGGGAGTGCTCATGTGGAACTCTATCATACTCACCGTATCCAACGTTATATTCAACTATATATTTGTCTTTGGTGCGTTGGGAGTGCCCGCTATGGGCATTGCCGGTGCTGCATTAGGCTCTGTCATAGCCGAGGGATTGGCTATGCTTCACTTTGTGATATATGCCCTGTCGAAGCTCGACCTGAAATACTACGGATTTAGCTCACGCATCAAGTTCTCGCCCGACATTATCAAAGGTATTCTCTCGCTGTCGGTGTGGACTATGTTGCAAAACTTCCTGACTCACGCCGTGTGGTTTGTATTCTTCTTGGCTATCGAACACCTTGGTGAGGAGCAACTCGCTATTACCAACATTGTGCGCAGTGGTTCGTCGCTCCTGTTTATGCCCATTATCGCTTTTGCCTCTACTGCAAGTACTTTGGTAAGTAACGCGCTGGGTGCATCGCGAGCGCATGATGTAACCTTCATTATACGCCGTTGTGTCTCTATGGCCTATGCTGTGATTATTCCCATGATGGTAATTGTGGCTATTATTCCACAGACATTTATGAGTATCTTTACCAACGATGTAGATATATTGCAAGGCTCGGTAGCGTCGGTATATGTTATGCTCGGATTTAACCTTATTGCCATACCGGCCTGCATCTTCTTTCACTCTGTGTCGGGAACGGGTGATACACGTCTAGCATTGGGTATAGAGATTGTTGCCACTATACTGTATGCAGTGGCTATATATGCGATAATTTTCGCTGTTCGAGCCGATGTTGCGGTGTGTTGGTCGGTAGAATATATCTATTGGACGGTTATTTTGCTCTGTTCGGTACTCTATTTCAAGTACGGAAAGTGGCAAAATCGAGCTTTATAACCGTTGTGATGAAATAAAACGACCGAAAAATGAAAATCTGTAAGTGTGTTAACGCTTTTATAAACAGTACGTTGTGATAAAGTTGCGAAAAAAGTGAATGTTTTTTTGCCGAAACGCTTGCAGATAATAAAAAAAGCAGTACCTTTGTGCTCGGGTAAGTCCTACACGACCAGCTCCCTGTGAATCCCCCCAGGACTTGACCGTAGCAAGGGTAGTAGGTCGTAGCGGTGCGATGTGGTAAGCTTACCCTTCTATGCCTCTTTAGCTCAGTTGGCCAGAGCACGTGATTTGTAATCTCGGGGTCGTTGGTTCGAATCCGACAAGAGGCTCAAAAGAAAAGACGTTCACTTATCAGGTGAGCGTCTTTTTTCTTTCTATATACGCCTCTACAATGTTGGTGATGGTTTAGTGAGCCTGTTGGCGTGTCATTGCATGTAGAAATCGCATAGAGCCGAAAATCAGCATCGGTCCAAGACCCGAATAAAATGAGGCCGTAAACTGTATGGGAATAGAAAGTAAAAGCCTCAGTCCTATACCCAATCCCATCATAAATAGTAGTAATATCCAACCTCGTACAGTAAAAACCCTAAGCAATGAATCTCGATGGGTCAAGGTGGCGATGTGTTCGATATATCGCCTCGTAACCCTTCGAAATATATTGTAAAAGAAGATTATGACGCATAGTGTTAGAAGAAGCAAACACCACATTTGTGGTTGTGGTACATTGCAATATGCGACAACTCCTTTGATGGTAATAATAATGCCGGGTACTACCCATATCAAAGCTGCAAATAGATAGAAAATCCGATTTGTAGCCATCTAAATCAGTGTTTTGTAAATTGATATTTCTCTCTCAATGCACATCTGTGGCTCTTCATAGTTCAAAATATTAAAAGGTTTGCAACATTTTATTGAGTAGTGTATAGAGCTGTAGAGCCTCATCGCTTTCGAGTTTTACGCACTGAGCCATCTTTACAGGCACTTCCGATACAATCTCTTGTAGAGCCTCGCCGGTGTCGGTAATCGACACAATGACTACGCGTTCATCGTCTTTCGAGCGTTGGCGATTCAACCACCCATTGCGCTCCATCTTTTTTAGTAATGGAGTGAGTGTGCCGGAATCTAAAAAGAGGCGTCGTCCCATATCTCCCACCGAGATGCTTTTATGTTCCCACAATATCATCATAACAATGTATTGGGTGTATGTAAGGCCCAGCGGTTCAAGTAGCGGTGTGTACCTTCTCACAACTTCCTTGGCACACGCATACAATGGAAAGCAGAGCTGATTTTCGAGTTTCAATTTCTCATTCATAGCAACTTAAGTATATCTTGTTCGAGTTTCTCGGGTTGGGTGATAGGGGTATATCGTTTTATTACCTCTCCGTTTCGCGAAATGAGAAATTTTGTAAAGTTCCACTTTATATCGCTGTTTATAAAACCACCTTTACGACTTTTCAAAAAATGGTATATGGGCTCTTCGTTATCTCCATTTACATCTATTTTGGCAAAACGAGGAAATGTGGTTTTATACTTCAGTGTACAGAATTCACCAATCTCCTCATTAGTACCCGGAGCCTGGTGGCCAAATTGGTTGCAAGGAAAATCTATAATTACAAGGCCTCGTTCTTTATACTTATCGTATAACTCCTGCAATCCTTTGTATTGTGGTGTGAAACCGCATCCGGTAGCAGTGTTTACAATCAACAATACCTTGCCCTCATATTGCGACATCGATACTTCGGTGCCGTCAACATCTTTTACTTTTATATCGTATATATTCATCGATTGTTGTATTATGGTTGTATGCAATTATATTTTATGCAACAAATATACAGGTTTTTTTCATAATAAAAAATTTTGAGCATTATTTTTTTGAAAATAGTACGTTTACTCTATGATTAGGTCTGTGAGGGCGTGTAGTTCTACTTATCTAATCGTCGAGGGCGGCCACTCATCACGAGTGACCGCCCTCTTAACTGAAAAATACAAACAAACCAAACTAAACTAAATAGAATTCAAACTTATGTTCTTGTGCTATTGTGTGAGTCTATGACTCGCTATTAATATCCTGTTTTTTAGGCAATGCCTATGGTGCGAACTTCGGGTTTTACCACTTCGGGCTTAACCTTGGGCAATACGATGTATAGTATGCCGTTCTCGACACGTGCTTTGACTTTGTCACGATCAACATCCTCGGGCATTACGATGCTTTGGCGAAACGCCGATGTGCGGAAACTTTGACGCAAATAGCGTTTCCCTTCGGCAGGTTGTGTCGACTTCTCGGTCATTACTACAAGATTGTCGTTTGTGTCAATCTGTATGCTGAGGTCCTCTTTGCTCATACCCGGTACAGCAAATTCGAGTTCGTATTGCTGTTCGCTGTCGATAATGTTGATGGGCGGAATGGCACCACCTGTTGTGCGTGACATCCATGCGTCGTTGTCAAACATATCATAAAGGGCATCAAATACGTTGTTGTAGCGTCTTGCAGTTTTCATTGTCTTATTCTCCTATGTTTATTGTTTACTTATTTATTTTTATTGGGGTGAGACTCGCATTGTGTCGTTCGTCTCTACGCTTATATAATTTCAACTTCTATGCCACAATATGTAAATGTAAAAATGCTGACAAAATTAACATGTCAATATGTCAAAATTAACATATTAAACGACTTTTTGTCACGAAATGTTTTATTATGTGAAATGCAAAGAGGTTAACGATACTCCTTGAGCCACACTTTCAGTTGTGTCCGGGCACGTGCTATGCGACTCTTTACAGTGCCTATGCTTATATTCAGTTGTGTGGCAATTTCATCGTATTGGTAGCCGTTTATGTACATCTTTATTGCTATGGCGTTGGGGGTCGACAGTTGGTTTATCAACCCTTCTATATCTTTGTTACCAATACTATTTTCTTCGTTGTAATAATAATATTGAGCCAGATTTTCTACATTGTCGATGATTTTGCACCGGCGGGTACGGTTGCGGTAGAGGTTGTGCAGTAGGGTATAACTCCATCCACAGAAGTTTGCATCGTTGTATTTCCCCGATTGCTCCAGTAGTAACAGCAAGGTGTCTTGCAGTAGGTCTTGTGCATCCTCGTTTTGCGCGATGTGTGTATGCGCGATGTGTGATAGTGTGGCATAGTGCATGATGAGTAGGTGGTCAAATTTTTCTCTGGTCATATCTCAGTTTGTGGTATTGAGTGATGAGCAATACCTATATATACGGTCGCAAAAATGACTGTTTGTCAAGTTTTCGTGCTTGTATGTATCTCTATCGGCGATTTTGGGGTCTTGACAGATATTGCGCGTTGTGCGAAAACGGACGTGAAAATGCTTGCCTTCGTGGTGATGAAATAAGTTTTATGCGAATAAAAAATGTTAGATGTCGATAAAAACGTCGGCTTATTATTCGTTATTCATTGAAGAAGTAGTACTTTTGTCCTTACATCACATATAAATGATTTTAAACGCGAAGTAGTATGATAACTTTTCTTGTTGCATTAGTGGCTCTCATAGCCGGATATTTTCTCTATGGTGCATTGGTCGACCGTATCTTTGGTGTCGACGCTTCACGTCCTACTCCTGCCATAACTAAGGCCGATGGTGTCGATTTTATGCCTTTGCCTTCATGGCGCATCTTCTTGATACAATTTCTCAACATCGCCGGCCTTGGCCCCATCTTTGGTGCAATAATGGGTGCGCTGTATGGTCCGGCAGCTTACATGTGGATTGTTTTCGGTACAATCTTTGGCGGTGCGGTGCACGACTATTTATCGGGTATGTTGTCGTTGCGTCGTGGCGGTGTGAGCCTTCCTGAGATTGTGGGCGATGAACTGGGTAATGGCGTAAAGCAACTCATGCGCGTCTTCTCGCTTTTCTTGCTCATATTGGTAGGTGCGGTATTTGTAATCAATCCCGCCGAACTCATTACTACTATCTTTACTCAATATGCGGCCGGCGATGATGGTATTTTGCCTACATGGGTACAATCTCTCAATAATATTATGCCTCTTACATGGTGGTTTATCATATTAGTGTTTGTCTATTATCTCTTGGCTACATTATTGCCCGTCGACAAGATTATCGGTAAGTTTTATCCCATATTTGGTATAGCATTGCTCTTCATGGCGGTAGGTGTATTGGGTGTATTGCTCTTTAATATGGATGCCTTGCCCGAGATAACCGACGGCTTGCACAATCGTCACCCACAGGCCGATACGTTGCCCATTTTCCCCATGATGTTTATCTCTATAGCGTGTGGTGCGGTATCGGGCTTCCATGCTACACAATCACCTTTGATGGCGCGTTGCTTGAAGAATGAGAAGATGGGACGCCCTATCTTCTATGGTGCTATGGTCACTGAAGGTATATTGGCTCTTATCTGGGCGGCTGCAGCTGTGGCATTTACCGGTTCGTATGAGGGCTTGGCTACATATATGGCCGATAGTGGTAATAAGCCTCTCGTGTTGGTTAATGATATATCGGTGACATGGTTGGGCTCGTTGGGTGGTTTCTTGGCACTCTTAGGCGTGATATTTGCACCTATCACATCGGGCGATACAGCATTGCGTTCGGCACGACTCATTGCGGCCGACTTCTTGCATGTCGATCAGTCATCTGTGCGCAACCGATTACTTATTACCATTCCTATCTTTGTCTTATCGGCTATCATTATGATGATAGATTTTAATATCCTCTGGCGATACTTTGCGTGGAGCAACCAAGCACTTTCGGTATTTACCTTCTGGTCTTTAACGGTATTCTTGGCGCGCGAACGCAAGGGGTTGAGCTATCTCATCACCCTCATTCCGGCGTTGTTTATGACAGTAGTGTGCGTTACATACATCATGTTTGCACCCGAAGGTTTGTCGCTCAATTACCACTTGTCGTTGGGCATAGGATTGGGAGTAGCGACATTGTTTGTTGTGCTGTTTGCACGCTTCAAGCATCGTTTGGTAAAGATATAATAGAATATAATAATGCAATATAATCACACCAATTATCACTCACATTGTAACTTCTGCGATGGTCGTGGTACAATGGAAGAGTTTGTCAAGGCGGCTATAGCGTGTGGCATGACAGCCTATGGCGTAACTTCACATACCACATTTCCTATGCCACCGGTCAAGTCGTTGCAACCCGATACATACGGCAAGTACTTTGAGGAGTTTGCCCGCTTGCGTGCGCTCTATGGCAAGCAGATAGAGTTGTATGTGGGCTTGGAGATTGATTATCTCGACGAGGTGCGCAATCCGCGCCTGCCATTTTATGCTACTTTGCCCACCGATTACACCATTGGCGGCGTACATTTTGTTGCCAATGAGCGTGGCGAATGGATGTGTACCGATGGAGCATTCGAGCGTTTTCGCGAGGCTGCCCATGAGCGATTTGGTGGTGATATACGTCGTATCGTTGAACTATTCTATGAGAAGAGTCGTTTGTTGGTGAAATGTGGTCACTTCGATATCCATGCTCATCCCGATAAGATAGCGCTTAATGCATCGCAATTTGAGCCTGCCATCTTGCAAGAGTCATGGTATGAGAATTTGGCCTACAACCACATCACCTCGTTGAAGAATGGCGACTTCCTTGTTGAGGTCAATACCAAGGCTTTGGAGCAGCACAACCGCATCTTCCCCGGTATCGAGTGGCTTCCACTTGTGCGTAGGTTGGGCTTAAAGTTGGTTGTTAACTCCGATTGTCACGATGTCGATAAGATTGAATCGGGCCGATATGCGACCTTGCAGATATTGCGCGATGCCGGTATCACGCATGTGTGGGAGTTGCACAACGGACGTTGGGGTGAGGAGGAGATACGATTGTAACAATCATGACTGTTTCACCTATCCTCATAGCGCTGTTCTTGCTTGTTAATATCCTATCATTGGCTCTATATGGTAGCGACAAGGTGCGTGCTCGCAGGCACGACGAGCGTATACCCGAGCGTGTGTTATTGGGTATAGCACTATTGGGTGGGGCGTTAGGTGCATGCTTAGGTATGTGGTTATTCCGTCACAAAACCTTTCATTGGCGTTTCGTAGTGCTTGTGCCACTCTTCATGCTACTGCACCTCTATATTCTTTATCAATTGTTTTTCTGATACTACTTGATACCACGGCGATTGAGTGCCGAGTGGTAGCGTGCTGCATTGCGATTGTGTTCGCTCAGTGTAGTGGCAAAGTTGTGATAGCCCGAGAAGTCCTCCTTGGCACACATGTACAGATAATTGTGTGTACGATAGTTGAGTACTGCCTCGATTGCGGACTTCGATGGTATGCGAATGGGAGCAGGGGGTAGCCCGGTATTGAGGTATGTGTTGTAAGGCGAAGGGGTCTCTAAGTGCTTGTTGAGGATGCGACGTAACGTGAAGTCGCCCACTGCATACTTTACGGTAGGGTCGGCTTGCAGGGGTATACCTCGGCGTAAGCGGTTGATGTATAAGCCCGCCACAACAGGCATTTCGTCGCGCATGGCAGTCTCTTCCTCTACAATCGATGCAAGTACCGATACCTCAAGGGGGGTAAGTCCGGCTTTATTGGCCTTATTGCGACGCTCATCATTCCAGAATTGCTCGTAGTATTCGTGCATGCGTGCTACAAATCGCTGGGGCGAAACAGTCCAATAAAACTCGTATGTGTCGGGCAAAAACATGGCTTTGATGGTCGTGGTATTGAAGCCATACGAAGCACACAATTCGTTATCGTTGAGCAGTACCGATAGTGAATCGCTACTCATATATAAGCACTCGTCGACACGTTCTATAAGTTGTTCGGTGAGGCGTAGGTTGTTGAATGTAAACTTTACAGGTGTTTGGCTGCCGGCGGCCAGTCGACGAGCTGCACGATATATCGAGGTAGAGCCATTCAGTTCGAAGTAACCTTTGCGAGTAGATGGGTCGTACTCATTGTTGTATATAAAGTCGACTATCTTGCGGGCTTTGTCGGCAGCTATTTGTTGCGACAGTATTGTGCATAACGAGTCGCTGCTCATACCCGGTGTTATATATACTTTTATGGTGGTGTCGCTACTCGCAATGGGGTCTTTTACAAGTCTCTTATATGTGTAGCCACACACTCCCAGCATAGCTATTAGTATGGTTGCAATAACGATGAGGATAATATATTTCTTTTTCATGACTCTTATAGCTTGTTAGGTGCAAATGTACATCAATACTCGCATAAAAACAAAAAACGCTACCACCTTGTTGATGATAGCGTCTTGCGGAAGGAGGGGGATTCGAACCCCCGGTACCCTTACGAGTACGTCAGTTTAGCAAACTGGTGGTTTCAGCCACTCACCCATCCTTCCTTGAAGGGTCGACACGAGGTCGTTTTGCCAAATGCGATGCAAAGATACACTACTCTTGTATTTTCTGCAAATTTTTGAGCCACTTTCTTTTATTTATTTTTTCTTATTATCGCAATGTGCTTGTTATCAGTGTGTAGTTGAATATAAAAAAGGAGGCCTTGTCTTGTAGACAAAGCCTCGATAATGCTTTATTTCGTGAGTGATTGCTCGGCAGGTTTCAACCAACGGTCGAGCCAGCCGATGAATGTACGGTGGAAAAGAAGACCGTTTTGAGGCTTGAGAACCCAGTGATTCTCATCGGGGAAGATGAGCAATTCGGCAGGGATGCCACGCAGCTTGGCTGCGTTGAATGCGCTCATACCTTGTGAAGCGAGGATACGGAAGTCCTTCTCGCCGTGAATACAAAGGATAGGAGTATCCCAATTGCCTACAAAGCGGTGAGGTGAGTTGGCAAATGTGCGTTGTGCAATGGCATTGGTCTTATCCCAAGGTGCACCTCCCATATCCCAGTTGGCAAACCACATCTCCTCGGTCTCCATATATTGTTGTTCGAGGTTGAAGATACCGGCGTGAGCGATAAACGCATCGAAGCGTTTCTCGTGATGACCGGCCAACCAGTATACCGAGAAGCCACCGAAGCTGGCTCCTACTGCACCCATCTTATCTACGTAAGGTTCGGCCTTGATGTTGTCGGCTGTTGAGAGATAGTCGCGCATACATTGACCTCCGTAGTCTTTGCTGATTTGTTCCAACCACTCTTGACCGAAGCCGGGCAGACCGCGACGGTTGGGGGCTACTACGATGTAACCTTGTGAGGCAATGAGTTGCAAGTTCCAGCGATATGACCAGAATTGGCTAACGGGGCTTTGAGGGCCACCTTGACAATAGAGTATGGCGGGATATTTCTTCGATGCATCGAAGTGGGGAGGATATACAACCCATGCAAGCAATTTCTTGCCGTCGCTGGTAGGTATCCAACGCTCCTCGACATTACCCATCTCTATCTTGGCTAGCAAGGCTTCGTTCTCGCGTGAGAGGTCGGTAACTTCGCGTGTGTCGAGGTCTACGATGTATATCTCATCGGGTTGTGAGAGCGAGTGACGTTGTGTAACAAGTTTATTATTAGCTGCAGGATATACAGCAGCATAGTCATAGTAGCCTTCGGTGATTTGTTGAATGGCGTGTCCGTTGAGGGCTATGCTGAATACATGCACCATGCCTTGGTAGGGCGATGTAAAGTATATCAAGCTACCGTCGGGCGACCAGGCAAAGGTGTTTACGATGTAGTCAAAGTCCTCGGTAAGGTAAGTCTTTTCGCCACTTTGCATATCGAGAATAAACAAGCGGTTCTTGTCGCTTTCGTAGCCGTCGCGCTCCATGCTGGTCCATGCAAGGTAGTTGCCGTCGGGCGAGAAGATGGGATTGGTATCGTAACCCATCATGCCCTCGGTGAGGTTGCGGGTAGTACCATCCTCGATGTTATAGAGGTATAGGTCGCTATTGGTTGAGAGTGAATACTCCAAGCCGGTCTTTTTGCGGCTGGTGTATACGAGCGACTTGCCGTCGGGAGCCCAAGCAAACGACTCGGCGCCACCAAATGGGCGCATGGGAACTTCGTAAGGCTCGCCCTCAACGATGTCGCGTGGATTGACAATGTTATTGCCCTCAACTTGAGCCAAGAAGGGGTGGGGGATTGCCTCGGTCCACTCATCCCAATGCTTATACATAAGATCGTCAATAACGCGACCCGATGCTTTAGGTAGGTCGGCATATTTATCCACAGCCTTATTGTGCAACGAGATAGGTGCTATAAGGATAACTTGTGAACGGTCGGGCGAGAAGAGGAAACCCTCAACATCTTGCTCCATCGACGACATCTTCACACGGTTGCTACCGTCGGCATTCATGCGCCATACTTGGGGTACACCATTTTCGTCGGCATAGGTAAACGCGATAGTGTTATCGTCGAGCCATGTAGCATTGCCTTCGCTGCGAGGTGTGTTGGTAATCTTTACGGGTGTGCCATCGATAGGGGCTACAAACAACTCGTTATTGCCCTTGTTGGCGGTATAATCAACATATTGTACGCTATACAGTACGCGAGTACCGTCGGGCGATACGGCCGGTGACGATACGCGACCGAAAGCCATCATTACTTCGGGGGTCATAATGCCATTTTCTACGGCTATATCCTGTTTCCCGATTACTGTCTCTTGGGTAGTATCCATCGAACTACAAGCCGACAGCATTGCTGCGCCTGCTATACCCATCATTATCAAATTTTTGTTCATAGTGAGGTTATGTGTATTATTCAATTTTTTTTGCGGGGTGAAAAACTCTTAGTAGTCCATTGTGGGGTCATAGCTGCCAAAGCTGTCTTCATCAAGCTCCGATATGTCATACTCATCGGCTCCATAGAAGTCGGCATCAAGGTCGTCGCCGGCTGCTTGTTGGGCTACTATTTTTTTCTCGATCTCTTCAAAGTCTACCATTTGAGCAGGGGCTTCACCTACTTTCTTGGTACAAACGGGAGCGTCGAGCTCGTCGCCAAAGATAGTCTCGCGCAACTCCATGAAGAAGGCGCGGTCGGTGAGGTAGTCAAACACAAACATCAAGCGTTGGCCCTCATCCTCTACAAGGTCGCTGATGCGGGTAGTATCCATCAACCATATATCCTCATCGCTATCCTTGCCCATGTCTACAAGTGTGATTTCGGTAAGTTTTTCCCAATCACTCTCGCAGATGAAGAACGATGTCATTTGGTCGTGAGTGTAGCCCACCGAGTCGAGGATGGCATCATTCAGCTCTTTAAAGGTTGCATCCGAATCTATTTTTATCACTCGTTTGAAGTCATCTACTTCGTCCGAAATAATTACAAATTTGTATACCATATTGTATAGGTTTTAAAGATTTGGTGACTAAATATAAGGCGTAAAAGAGTTCTTCTTATACACGTTTCAGCCGTAAAGATAACCAAAAATCTCAATTTAACACAACGCCGATGTGTTTTTTATGCAATTTAGTGATACAATCGCACAAGGCATGTTACTAATGAGTTGAGGAGTTGTACTTTCGCAATAAAAATTGTATCTTTGCCGAATGGCACGAATTATGGCGATAGATTATGGTAACAAGCGTTGCGGCATTGCCGTGACCGATACGTTACAGATTATAGCCAACGGTCTCACCACTGTGGGCTCGGGCGAATTGCTCGATTTCATTCGCAACTACATCGCTCGTGAACCGGTCGAGTGTATTGTGTTGGGCAAGCCCAAGCAAGTCAATAACAAGCCCTCCGAGAATATGCGTTATGTCACTGCATTTATCAACAGTTTGCACAAGCATTTGCCCAATGTCAAGGTTGAGCTTTATGACGAGCGATTTACCTCGGTATTGGCGCACCGCACTATGATAGATGCCGGATTGGGTCGCATGGCTCGTCGCAATAAAGAGTTGGTGGACGAAATCAGTGCCACCATTATATTACAAGACTATCTCGAAAGCAAAAAATATAGTAAATTATGATACTTCCTGTTTATCTATACGGACATCCCGTTATTCGTAAAGTGGCAGAGCCTATTACTGCCGAATATCCCGACTTGCAAAAGCTCATTGCCGACATGTATGAGACCATGTACGCAACCGATGGTATAGGATTGGCAGCCCCTCAGATAGGTCGCTCCATTCGTTTGGTGGTAATTGATGTCGATCCCTGTGCCGAGATGCACCCCGAGTTGGCCGGTGTAAAAATGACTCTTATCAATCCTACCCTCGAAGTGGTTGAGGATGGCAAAAAATGCTCTTCGGAAGAGGGTTGCCTCAGTGTGCCGGGCATACATGAGAGTGTGACTCGTATTGAGAAGGTACACTTGCACTGGTACGACGAGAATTTTGTTGAGCACGATGAGGTTATCGAGGGCTATTTGGCGCGCGTTATTCAGCATGAGTGTGACCACCTTGAGGGTAAAGTTTTTATCGACCACATTTCGCCCATTCGCAAGCAACTTATTAAGGCTAAGATTAATAGCATTATCAAAGGTCGCATCGACTGCGGATACCGTGTGAAAGCAGCCGGTACAAAATAAGATAAATCTATGGTCGACGCTAAGAGTACTCTATGATTGGGAGTACCTCCTGTCGATCCTAAAACATATATAAAAACTATGGCAGACGACAAAAAAGTAATTTTTTCGATGGTGGGCGTAAGCAAGATTTTCCCACCTCACAAACAAGTACTTAAAGACATCTACCTATCATTTTTCTATGGCGCTAAGATTGGTATCATCGGTCTTAACGGCTCGGGTAAGTCAACCTTGCTCAAGATTATTGCCGGTGTAGAAAAATCGTATCAAGGTGAAGTGGTATTCTCACCCGGTTACTCAGTGGGCTATCTCGAACAAGAGCCCAAACTCGACAATGAGAAGACCGTAATAGAGGTAGTGCGCGAAGGCGTGCAACCCGTGCTCGACATCCTTGCCGAGTATGAGCGTGTTAACGAGGCTTTCTGTGACCCGGAAGTGCTCGAGGACCCCGACAAAATGGAGGCTCTCATCAACCGCCAAGCTGAGTTGCAAGACCAGATAGATGCTACCGATGCGTGGAACATTGACAACCGACTCGAACGTGCCATGGACGCATTGCGTTGTCCTCCCGAAGATCAACAAATCAAGTACCTCTCGGGTGGTGAGCGTCGTCGTGTCGCTTTGTGTCGCCTTTTGTTGCAACAACCCGATATACTATTGCTCGACGAGCCTACCAACCACCTCGATGCCGAGAGTATCGACTGGCTTGAGCAACACTTGCAACAATACAAGGGTACAGTTATTGCCATTACCCACGACCGCTACTTCCTCGACCATGTGGCCGGTTGGATTCTCGAGCTCGATCGTGGCGAGGGTATTCCTTGGCAAGGTAACTATACCTCATGGCTCGACCAGAAGACCAAGCGTCTTGCTCAAGAAGAGAAACAAGCCAGCAAACGTCGCAAAACATTGGAACGCGAGCTCGAATGGGTGCGCATGGCTCCCAAGGCCCGTCAAGCCAAGGGTAAAGCCCGTCTCAACTCTTACGACCGCTTGCTCAATGAAGACCAGAAGGAGCGCGAGGAGAAACTCGAAATCTTTATCCCCAACGGACCTCGTTTGGGTAACAAGGTTATCGAGGCTCAAGGTGTTGCCAAGGCCTACGGCGAGAAGCTCCTCTTCGACAATCTCAACTTTATGTTGCCCCCCAATGGTATCGTAGGTGTGATAGGTCCTAACGGTGCAGGTAAAACAACACTCTTCCGCCTTATCATGGAACAAGAGAAGGTCGACAAGGGTAGCTTCGATGTAGGTGAGACCGTGAAGATTGCCTACGTTGACCAAACACACAAGGATATCGACCCCGAAAAGAGCGTATACCAAGTAATATCGGGCGGACAAGAGACTTTCCGCATGGGTGGTCGCGAGATGAATGCCCGTGCCTACTTGTCACGCTTCAACTTCACCGGTGCCGACCAAGAGAAACTTATCGGTGTACTCTCGGGTGGTGAGCGCAACCGTCTCCACTTGGCTATGGCGCTCAAGGAAGAGGGTAACGTACTCTTGCTCGACGAGCCTACCAACGATATCGACGTCAATACACTGCGTGCGCTTGAGGAAGGTCTTGAGAACTTTGCCGGCTGCGCCGTAGTTGTGTCGCACGACCGTTGGTTCCTCGACCGCATCTGTACACACATCCTTGCATTTGAAGGTAACTCTGAGGTGTTCTTCTTTGAAGGTACTTATACCGAGTATGAGGAGAATAAACGTCGCCGCTTGGGCGATGTCGAGCCTCAACGTGTACGTTATCGCAAGTTTGGCGAATAATCGACCAAGATACATTCTATCGCATACCCACAGCGGTGTGGCTCCTGCACGAGCCACACCGCTGTAGTTTTTTAATACAGAAGTACATAAAGATACATAAAAACTCGTGCGAAGCACGCAGGGGCGAAATTCCATTCCTTCTGCAAGCATATACATAGAAGTAATATATTAAGACACAGGAACAAAAGAACATATTCTTTGCAGGTGGTATACTTTTCCTCCTCTGCTCGTAGAGATAGGGGAGGTGGGCACAGCCCGGAGGGGTTCTTGTACACACTCGCATTATATGTCTTTTTGTCTTTATGTCTAAGAAAATCCCAGGCGAGGTAAAAACTCGTGCGAAGCACGGGTTGAGGGGTTTTAAGCCCCGAGATATAGTAACCCCGTACGAGTGCCGTAGGCACGAAGTGCGGGGTGATGGGCATCCCCCAATACCAGCGTCTGACAGACGCGAAAGGGTTTAAAATGTCGTTTTTCAAATATCGGTCACCAATAATTTTTTTATGGACCGTCTTCTATAAAAACAACGTAGACCGTGCCTCATATCCGGCACAGCCTACGTCTCACTTTATTATAAATCTATGTAGTGGTAATGTGTTTTACAAAGCCACTTTCACTGCCGCATCGGCCACTTTCACCACATACACGGCATCGGTGGGCATCGTTATGCGCATGGTGTCGCTTGTGGCAAAGATAGTGCGCAACAATACGCCATCTACGTTATATACGGCTATGCTTTCGCCATGTTCGCAACCTGCTACCACAACATCACCACGATGGCCGTAGGCCTTGATACGGCTGTTTTGCATAGGTGTATCCTCGGCTGTGGGGATGTCGTAGCTGATATTGATAACAGCATCCTCTTCAAGAGCCGGTGTGGTGAATACTCCGTCAACCAATTGTTCTGTAACATTCTCGTCGTTAAACATCACGGTGTTCAACACAAACATCGGGTCGATATTAACAATCTGTATCTTCTGCTCAGTACCGGGAAGCAAGAAGAATATCACATTGTTGTAGTATGAGTTTTGCATGGTAAGTTTTACCATCTTTTGCTCCACAGTCACCTCACAAGTAGCAGTAAGATTGCTACCGTCAGTTGTAGTTGCAGAGATAGTAGCACTACCTATTGTCACAGCGGTTACATTACCGTTCTCATCAACCGTAGCCACCTCGTTGTCCGAAGAAGTCCAAGTTACGACCTCATTAGTTGTGTTGTCAGGCAAAACGGTAGCAGTCAATTGCACAGCATCACCTGGATACATTTCCAATACTTCATTGTCGAGAGTAAGCGAAGTTGCAATCACGTCGGGTACTTTTATGGCTTGAATAGACTTAAAAGACTTCCAGTAATTAGCAGATTTATAATCTTCTATACTGTTTTGGGGGACATAGAGTATTGGTTCTGATAAAAATGATTCTCTAAATGTGTTGCTATACACGTAGGGAGGTGTTGTCGCCTCTATATATAATTCCTTTAGTGATGTGCATGACTCTAATGCGTAATCATCAATTTGTGTAATACTTTTAGGAAAATAAATTGAAACTAGATTTTGGCAATATCCAAAAGTACCCATACTAATTCCTTTAACACCATCTGGTATAACGATTGATTCTAAAGATGTATGGTCAAATGCTCTAGCTCCTATTGTGCGAAGTGTAGAAGGTAGTGTAATTGACTTAAGACTAGAATATTGAAATGCATATCCTTCAATGGTTTGAACCCCCTCTGGTATTGTTAAAGACCTTATACCTGCTTGATAAAATGTTTCGTCAAGGATTTCTGTAATTTTATTTGATAAGGTGACATTTCTAAGTTTTGAACACGCATAAAAAGCTTTACTTTTTATTGATGTTACACTATTGGGAATAAAAATTGATATGAGATTTTTACAATCGCGAAAAGCTTGCAATCCAATAGAAATAACTTGATATACTGTTTCATTATAAGTGATATTCTCGGGAATAGTGATTTCATCAATATATTCATCATCGTAGTCATCATATCTCACTCCTTGATATGTTACTTCTACTTCTGTGTCAGACAATTTATTATAATAAATACCATCGACCTCGAAGTCGTGGGCCTGAATACCGATACTGCACAATAGGCATGCTATTGTAAGCAGTGATTTTAAAAGTTTTGTTTTCATTTTTGTTGGGTTTATTAGGTTAGTAATAATTGTAAGCCTTAGGCTTGTCCTCCCAATCTCCCAACTTGGACGTGATTTTGTTTTTTGCGCTCCGTTTCGCTGACAACAGAATATAAAAAAGGTGTGGAGATTGCACCGTCTTATCCTCATATCAGGTCTTGGCGTACCTATGCAACAGACAAGACAACAGCCCCACACCGGTACAGCTATAACAAACTACTTGTATAGTAGTATTATAGACAATCGGTGTAGGTGCTACCGTCTATCATCTTCGTTGCATTACAAACCGCCAAGTTCGATATGAGAAGATAATATCAATAACACCTAATTAAATAAAGCACAATGCAGGGACTGTCGCTACAATCCGTCGTAGCATTGAACTACAAAGTTATGAAATAAATAATAAGAAATGCAACGAATATGTAAAAAAATCATGCAGCGGGTTTTTTAGACCATTTATTAGACCACGTGCGGACGCAATTTTGTAGTCGCATTTTCCTTTTGCAAACATAGTAACTACGTGCGTGCTCCGCACGTAGTTTACCTCGCCTTGGATAACGTGGGCACATGGTAACCTTTTCTCCCCCATGTGTTTTACGCATGAAAAACCAAGAGGTCGGTGGACAGAAGGACAGAAGATACATATAAAAACGTGCGAAGCACGGGTCGTAGCTCCGCAAGGAGCGAGAAAGAATAACCCCGTACGAGCCTACGAGCGTAGCGAGTGGCGAAGTGCGGGGTATCGTCACCAACCCTGCTCAATCGTCTGAAAGACGGGATTTTTTGACTTTCGCGTCTTTCAGACGCCGGTGTCGGGGGGATGCCCACCCCCCGCACTTCGTGCCTGCGGCACTCGTACGGGGTTACTCTATTTCGGGGCATAAAGCCCCTCAACCCGTGCTTCGCACGAGTTTTTACCTTGCCTGGGATTTTTTATCGGACACCTATATAATAAAAAAAGGTCGCACCCATTAAGATGCGACCCTTGTACTTGCGTGGAAGTACTACCTATGTAGAAAATTTTACTTTCTAACAATCATCTTCTTGCCACCTACGATGTAAAGGCCGTTGCCAAGTACGTCAGCAGCGTTTACACCGGGTTTCAATGTTGTGATGTATTGACCCTTGAAATTGTATACGTCGCGAGCTACATTGTTGTTGGTAGTGATGCTTTCTATACCGCTGGCAGCCTTAACGTTGAGTCTCGACCAGTTTGCATCTGATGTGAAGAGCTCTACTGCATCATCGGGAACAATGAGAGTGATAACGCTCAAGTCGTTGATGTATTGGAATACATCCCAGAATACCGATGTGGTGAATTGAGGAGCTTCAGTACCCTCAAAGCGAGACCAGTCAATCAAACGGAGTGCTTGGTTGTCACCAAAGAAGAACTTGCCGATAACGAGTGATTTGGGCAAGATGATAGTCTCGATTGAAGTACAGCAGTCAAACATACTTTCCGATGAAGCGATTACCTCACACTTAGAGATATCGGCCGATTTCAACGATGCACAACCAAAGAAAGCATCTGTGAAGTTGGTCACGTTTACGCAACCTGTCAAGTCGATAGCTTCCAAACTTGAGCAGTTTTGGAATGCCGAACGGAGGCTGACGAAATTGGCAGCTTGGTCGGCAGCAGGCATTTTTACTGTCTTGATAGAGCGACAACCTTGGAATACACCATTCATGCTGGTACCCAATTCTACATACATCGAAGTGTTTGCAGCAACAGTTATTTGGCTCATATCTACCTCTTCGATTGTTGTGTTACCTGCAGGGGGGAAGCCGCTGTTATTACCGATAGTAGTGGTAAGTGTTTGGAAGTCTTCTGTGCCCCATTCGCCGGTCAAGATAAGTTTCTTGGCCGATGATACTGCGGTAGGAATGTTTTCGGCATCAAATGTGTATACACCCTCAGTCTCTACAACCTCAGTTGCAAGAATAGGAGTTGCGCTGAATGTCATTTGGTCGAGTTCTACAAGGTTACCCAATTGACCACCACGGTTTTTACCCCATGCGTAGATGCGACCTTCTTCGGTGAGTACGTTGCTGTAGCATTGACCCGAAGCAAGTTGAGTAATTTTAAGACCCGATTCGAGCTTAACCTCAACGGGGCTGTAAGATATAGGATTTTGAGCAAGGTCTATCGATTTGCCTTTGCCATCACCGAGTGCACCATCGTTGTTTGAACCCCAAGCATATACCTTGTTGATAATACCATTTTCACCAACGGCTACGATGCGAGTTTGCTCACAACCGCTTATGCTTAAGATTTTGCCCTCAACAGCTGTTACTTGGCGAGGTGTGTAGATAGCTGTTGTGTCGTTGCTTTGGTAGCCAAACAAGAGGTCATCTTGGTTGTTACCCCATGCCCATAGAGTACCGTCTGACTTGAGAGCGTATGAGCTGTAACCTACAGCAAATGTCTTGACCCAATCTTTGGCCTCTCCATATTGCTTGGGTGACTTAACAAAGAGGCTGCCGGTGCCATCAGTCATGTCGGCGAGTTGGCCTCTTTCGTTCCAACCCCACATCCACAATGAGCCGTCTTCTTTGATACCCATACCGTGAGCAACACCTATAGTTACCGATGCCCAGTCGGTGTCAGTACCTACTTGTGTGGGAGTAGTTTTGTTGGCAAAACCGCCCAAACCGAGGGCACACATTTCGCCTTCACCCCAAGCCCACAATGTACCGTCGGTCTTTATAGCCATTGCGCTGAAACCGAAGAAACGTGTAGCTGTCACATATTTCCAATTGCTATCTGTACCTACTTGAGTGAGGTCTTGGTGGTTTTGTCCGTCACCTACACCTTGTACACCCTTAGTATTCAATCCGGCAGCCCAAAGAGTACCATCTTCTTTGATAAAGAATGCGTATGAAGAGCCTGCGGCTACATATGTCCACTTCTCTGCGCTTATTTGTTGGGGATAGCCATAGCGCTCGTCCGAGCCTTTGCCAAGACCGAGTTGACCGTATTCGTTCCAACCCCAGCCCCACAATGTGCCATCTGGGTCAATAGCATACGTACTTGCATCACCGGCTGCTACAAATTTCCAAGTATGTTCGTAAGCCGATGCGCTCATGAACATTGACAATCCTATTAAGGCTGCCAATAAAGTAAAAATCTTCTTCATGTTTGTTCGTTTTTAGATATAGATTATTTTATTTGATAATTTTCACTGCATTACCATTGCTTGCACGTACAACGTAAATACCATTGCCGAGTGATTGTGCGTCGATTACTGTCTCGCCCTTGTTGGCTTGTGCGCTCATGACGAGCTTACCTGAGATGTCATATACACCTACTGTGCATGCTTCGGCACTCATCATAACGATGTTGCCATTGTATACACCGGCATTGAATGAGGGTAATCTTAGAGCCTCTACACTACCATCGAAAGGATTTTCGACACGTGTAAGACCCGATGAGATAACGGGGCAGATGGCAAAGCTACCATTTCCACCTCCATAGTTCGATATAGGACGGAAGTAATCTATTTCGCCATCAAATCTACCAAAAGAGTTGTGGGCCAACAGATTGTATTGTTGCTCGGTTGTCAATTCTGCTCCTTTGATGTCGGTAAGCAAGCAGAAGTCTTCTGTTTCGGGGTCTTGTGAGAAACCTTCGATTGAGACAAAGAAGTAGGGCTTGCCATAGAGATCGATGGGTACTTCAAACTCGATGTTGGCAACAGCACCGTCAAATGTGAGAGCCCATGCACCATCTTCACCATCCGACTTGAAATCTTCAAAGGGTATCATGACACCCTCAAGAGGAATATATGTAAAGAGTACGCCTTCGTCTGTAATAGACGGCATCCATACTTGCATTCTTATTTGTGCACCCTCTTTATATTTGGTGGGTTTGTGGTGGAGGTAGATGTTTACACCATCGAGGTAGGCATCGTCTTGGGCGATCATAAAGAGGTTACCCCAACCTACTACTTGTGTGTTGTTTGTACCACCTACATATCCTTTTGCATCACCTTCGTTGTATGTGTTGGCTCCAAACATATATGTAGCTGTTTGATCCAAGCCACCGAAGCTGTCGTGACGACGCATATCGATAGTGGTAATCTCTACTGTACCACCGGTTTTTATTTTTTCGTTACCTTCGCTCGATGTCATGCTCATGGCAGGTGTGTATGAGCTGTTTGAGCCGTCGGCATATGTTACGTCGAGTGTAGGCATGTCATAGAGACCCTCTTCGAGGTAGTAAGCCTCAATGTTTTGTGTTGTTAAGTCGGCTGCTACAGCACCGGGTGTGAACCATTGCCATGCAGTAGGGTTGCCGGTCGACACATCATTATACTTTACAGGAACACCGAGGGGAGCCCACAAAAATGCTCCATCGTTAATGGCTTTGTGACGAGCCAAAAGGTTACATACAGGCTTATTCTCGGTCGATTTTGCACCAAGGTTGCGCAATACTTCGGGCATGGCATACATGGCACTTGCTTCGGTGTCTTGCATCATAGCAGGCGAGTTGTGTTTAACCTTGCTGGGCAGTACGGTTGTTTCTTGTGCCGATACCGAACTCATTGCGAACAATGACAATAATGAGATGAGGTAAATTTTTTTCATAAATCTTTCAGGTATAAGAGTTAGTTATTTCACATAGTTAGTTTGCAATTATTGCAAATAGTTTCTAAATCACAGCAACAAAAATATAATACTTTTTTTGCATGTGCAATACCTTTAATTCTTTTTTGATGTACATCAAAAAACGGGTAATGTGTTATACTACCCGTTTTTATTGTGTTATATATAAGTGTTTTATTCATTATTAAGAGGCTTATTTTTCTTTGGCCAGTTCGTTGCGCATGCGACTTAGGTGCGACTGTGTAATGCCCAGATATGATGCGATGAATCCCAATGGTACCTTTTGGATGATTTCGGGGCGATTTTTTATGAGCGACATGTATCGTTCTTTTACGTCACCTTTGATTATACGTGACTTGAATTCCTGATAGTAGAGTGTACCGTGTGCAAGGCTCAATGCCCATCGTGCAAACTCGTGTGAGGTGGCTATGAGCTCGTCAAACTTCTCTTTTGATACACGCATCAATACTGTGTCGCAACATGCCTGAAATTGTGAATAGGAGGGTTGATTGAAGTAGTAACAGTGCCATGATATAAGTACCGAGCCTTTGATGGCAAAGCTGTTGGTCATAATTTTATCGCCCACCTCGTGTGTGCGACGGATGATTCCTTCCTTTACAACATATATATTAGTGTCTATATCGCCACTCTTTATCATGTAGTCATATCGCTTAAGGTGAATTTCTTCCATGCACGAGCAGAACTTATCCATTGTCTCTTCCGACAATTTATATTCTGCCTCTTCTGCCAGTATTTTCTTGAATTCCTCCATCTTTTTCACATTATTTGTGTCTTATTATGCAGTATGTATATAATCTGCAAATATACAAATTTAATTCGTGAATATGGCAATATATGTGTCTATTATACATTAAATAAAATATAACAGGAGGCATAAAGCCTCCTTTTTGTACTATAACGTTTGTAAACGTTTTATTTTTCGACACCCAATTTCAGTCGTAATTGCTTGAGCATGTCTACCGTCATGCTGTCGAGGTCATATTCGGGTTTCCAGTCCCACTCCTCGCGAGCACATGTGTCATCGAGCGAGTTGGGCCATGAGTCGGCAATGGCTTGGCGCAAGGGGTCGTGCTTATACTCCATCTTGAAGTCGGGCACATATTCGCATATCTTCTTGTAGATAATCTCGGGGTCGAAACTCATCGACGTTACGTTGAATGAGTTGCGGTGGATGAGGCGGTCGGGGTTGGCCTCCATAATCTCAATTGCAGCACGCAACGCATCAGGCATATACATCATATCCATAAATGTGCCGGGGTTGAGGGGGCATTGGAATGTTTCGCCCTTCACGGCCGAGTAATAGATGTCTACTGCGTAGTCGGTTGTACCACCACCCGGAGGTGCTACGTATGATATAAGACCCGGGAAACGTACCGAGCGTGTGTCTACACCAAAGCGACGAGTGTAATAGTCCGAGAGCATTTCGCCTGTAACCTTGGTTACACCATATATCGTGTCGGGGCGTTGTATAGTGTCTTGAGGTGTGCGATCTTTGGGTGTACCCTTACCAAATGAGCCTATCGAGCTGGGTGTAAACACGGCACAATTCTTTTCGCGTGCTACCTCAAGTGTGTTGAATAGGCCTCCTACGCCTATCTTCCATGCCAATTGGGGCTTGGCCTCGGCTGTTGCACTGAGAAGTGCGGCAAGGTTGTATATGGTGTCTACTTTATATTTGTCTACGGCATCGGCTATTTGTTGGGCATTGGTAATATCTACCTCTTCCGACGGTCCACTTTCGGCCAATGCGCCCTTAGGCTCAGCACCTTTGATATATCCCGCTACTACGTTACCTCCGGGATACTCCTGACGTAGTTTCATAGTAAGTTCCGAACCTATCTGGCCGGTAGCTCCTATGATAAGAATGTTCTTCATAACTTACAAATTAAGATTTTCTGGTATAAAAGATTAATATTTTATTTTGCAAATATAGTTTTTTCCCGAAAAATAGCTAATTTTGGAGCAAAGAAATTTCAACTTTAATTCTAAAAAAATATGTATAACGCATTTAAGTCACACTTGACTAAGGAGTTACAAGACATCAAGGATGCCGGACTCTATAAGCAAGAACGCATTATTACTACACCTCAAAAGGCCGGTATCAATGTTGCCGGTACCGATGGTGAAGTTCTCAATTTCTGTGCCAACAACTATTTGGGCTTGTCGGACAATAAGGCTCTTATCGAAGCTGCCAAGAAGGCTATGGATACTCATGGATACGGTATGTCGTCGGTACGCTTTATTTGTGGTACTCAAGACTTGCACAAGGAGTTGGAGCGTGCTATCAGCGAGTATTTCCACACCGAAGATACTATCCTCTATGCTGCATGTTTCGATGCCAACGGTGGCCTTTTCGAGCCTCTGTTTACCGAAGAAGATGCTATTATCAGCGATGCTCTCAACCATGCCTCTATTATCGACGGTGTGCGCTTGTGCAAGGCCAAACGCTATCGCTATGCCAATGCCGACATGGCCGAGCTTGAGCGCTGTTTGCAAGAGGCCCAAGCTCAACGTTTCCGCGTGATTGCTACCGATGGTGTATTCTCGATGGATGGCAATGTTGCTCCTATGGATAAGATTGTAGAGCTTGCCGAGAAATACGATGCTCTTGTAATGGTCGATGAAAGCCACTCGGCCGGTGTCGTTGGTCCTACAGGTCGTGGTGTTGCCGAGCAATTCAACTGCTATGGTAAGATTGATATATTTACCGGTACATTGGGCAAGTCCTTTGGTGGCGCTATGGGTGGTTTTACTACCGGTCGTAAAGAAATTATCGACATGTTGCGTCAACGTTCACGTCCTTATCTTTTCTCTAACTCGGTTGCTCCTGCCATTGTTGGTGCAAGTATCGAGATGTTCCGTACATTGCAAGCAAGTGATGCATTGCACGACAAGTTGATTGAGAATGTTACTTACTTCCGCGATAAGATGTTGGCTGCCGGTTTCGACATCAAGCCTACTCAGTCAGCTATTTGCGCCGTGATGTTGTATGATGCCAAGCTCTCGCAAGACTTTGCTGCCGAGATGCAAAAAGAGGGTATCTACGTAACAGGTTTCTACTATCCCGTTGTTCCCAAAGATCAAGCCCGCATCCGTGTGCAACTCTCGGCCGGTCACGACCGCGAGCACCTCGATCGTGCTATTGCTGCATTTATCAAGGTGGGCAAGAAATTGGGCGTGTTGAAATAAACAGCCTTCACGGGTGAAATCCGTGTGATAATAAAAAACAGAGAAGCGATGTATCGGTTGTGATGCATCGCTTCTTCTCTATAGGGGTAATCTCTGTAGCTTAATGGTGATTAGAAGGCTCTGTTTACCTTTATGCGGCGTCCCTTTATCTTCTCTGTTTGAGCCTTTTGCAATACGTCGTGTAGGCGGTTGCGGGCGATGGCTGCATAGCTGTAGTGGTCTTTTACCTCTATCAGTCCCACTTCGGCAGCTTGTAGCTCACACATGCGGGTGAGAAATCCAAGTATATCACCTTTGCTCAACTTCTCGCGCTTGCCGGCTGCAAAATGAAGGGTCTCCATGACGGGAGTAGCCGGTGCGTGTGGCTCGCTGTCGAGGCGTAAGTAACGGATATCTTCGATATATAGGGGTAACTCCTCGTGGGGTGCAACAATCAGGTAGGCATTACCCTCGGCATCCATACGTGCAGTACGACCATTTCGGTGCGTGTAGGCTTCGGCATCGAGGGGTAGGTGATAGTGTATTACATGACCTACAGCGGCAACATCCAGTCCGCGCGCTGCTAAGTCGGTTGCTACGCAAATGTTGACGCTACGGTTGCGAAAACGGCACAAGGCACGCTCGCGGTCGGGTTGTTCCATACCTCCATGGAATGCAGCACACACAACTTTCTTCTTTTTCAGGAAGTCGGCAACGCGTTCTACACTCTCTCGTTGGTTGCAGAAGATTATGGTTGAGCTATCATCTATGCGACATAACAATTCGTATAGCGTGTCGAGCTTGTCTTTTTCGGGCGAAGCTACATGATACACCGCCAACTGTTGTTTTTGTTCGGTCTTGCGGGTGTTATCTATGTAGTAGAGTCGCTTGGCCCGTGGCATTGCCACAAAGTCAGGTATCTCGCTCAGGTCGGTAGCCGATGTGAGTATGCGCATTTGCAATCCCTTCATGGGGCGAATGAGTGAGCGCATCTCGTTGTGAAATCCCAACTCAAGACTCTTGTCGAACTCGTCAAGGATAAGTGTGTCGATGTGTTCGAGTGATAGGCGACCTCGTTGTACATGGTCGAGCAGACGTCCCGGTGTGCCCAATACTACGTCGGCTGTTGTCTCAAGCGAGCGTGCTTCGTCGCGAAATGAGTGCCCGCCGTAACAACACACAATGCGGTAGCCCGAGGCTATGGTGCGTGCCACCTGTTCGACCTGTTGTGCCAGCTCGCGAGTGGGTACGATGATAAGGGCTTGTGTGCGTGCGGCTTGTGGCTTGATGCGCGTGAATAGCGGAATAAGGTATGCAAGCGTCTTGCCCGAGCCTGTAGGCGCCAAGAGTATAACATCGTTGTGCTCTTGGCAACTCTCTATTGAGGCTTGTTGCATGGCGTTGAGCGATTTAATACCAAGTCGCTCGCATGCGTATGCTGTGAGTTGTTTGCTATCCATCGGGGCATCTTATGTTGCGTACAGTGTCGTTATTGTGTGCGCAATGCAGGTACGTATTTCGAGAGTGCTGTATAGGCTTCTTCGTGCGATATACCCTCGGCAAGTATAATGAGGATAGTATCATCGCCGGCTACCGTACCCAATATCTCCTTGCTATTGCCATTATCTATATCATAGGCAATGCTACCGGCATAACCGGGGCTGGTCTTGATTACAACCAAGTTGTAAGAGAATGATATCGAGAGAAAACCGCCCAATCCTACTATGGGGTGTCGGTCGAGTGCGGGGGTATATCTTACATTGCCTCCCATACCCTCTTCTTTGGGCAAGGTGTATATGTAACGACCTGTCGAGTCGGGTACTTTAGCAATTTTTAATTGTTTCAAGTCACGTGACAAAGTGGCTTGAGTTACATCAATTCCCATATCCAATAGGGGTTGTAAAAGTTCTACTTGACAACCTATTTTCCGCGTGTTGATAATCTCTCGAATAACTTCCAAGCGTTTTTTCTTTAATTTCATAGTGTGTATATTTATTCCTATTTTCTGCAAAATTAACAAATTCTATTTGATAAAACAAATAAAACTGAGATTTTATTTGAGAAATTTAATGACCTCTTGACATAAACGGCTATGGTAGTAGCTATTGAGTATGTGCTACTGATGTGTAGAATTTTCGCAATAGCATGTGCGACGGGTACGATATGTGTGTATAAAAAAATCAATAGCCACATTGGGGCTATTGATTTGGGGTGTGTATCTATGTACGTTTTCAGTCGTTCATCGATAGTAAGAACTCCTCGTTCGATGAGGTGCGTTCAAGGCGTTCCTTGAGGAACTCCATAGCCTCTACCGAGTTCATATCGGCGAGGTAACGACGCAATATCCACATGCGATTGAGTGTCTCCTTGTCATGTAGCAAGTCGTCGCGACGGGTACTTGAGGCATTGATGTCGACAGCAGGGAAGATACGTTTGTTCGACAGCTTGCGGTCGAGTTGCAACTCCATGTTACCTGTTCCTTTGAATTCCTCAAAGATTACTTCATCCATCTTCGAGCCGGTATCGATAAGTGCTGTTGCTATGATAGTAAGGCTACCACCATTCTCGATGTTACGTGCTGCACCAAAGAATCGTTTGGGCTTGTGCAAGGCGTTGGCATCGACACCACCCGACAATACTTTACCCGATGCGGGTGCTACGGTATTGAAGGCGCGTGCCAAGCGTGTGATTGAGTCGAGCAAGATAACAACATCGTGTCCACACTCAACCATGCGTTTAGCCTTCTCGAGTACTATGTTGGTTATCTTTACGTGACGCTCGGCCGGCTCATCGAAGGTCGAGGCTATAACCTCGGCTTTTACGCTACGGGCCATGTCTGTTACCTCCTCAGGACGCTCGTCGATAAGCAAGATAATCATGTACACCTCGGGGTGATTTTCCGATATAGCATTGGCAATATCTTTGAGTATTACGGTTTTACCGGTTTTGGGTTGTGCCACAATCAAGCCACGTTGACCCTTACCTATGGGCGAGAACATGTCTACTACGCGGGTAGAGAGGTTGCTCGACTTGCCACCGGTGAGGTTGAATTTCTCTTGGGGGAACAACGGGGTGAGGTGGTCAAAGGGTACACGGTCGCGAACAAACTCGGGCAATCGACCGTTGATGCGCTCGACCTTGGCCAAGGGGAAGTACTTTTCTCCCTCTTTGGGCGGACGGATAGAGCCTTCTACAACGTCACCGGTCTTAAGACCATAATGTTTGATTTGCGATTGCGATACATATATATCATCGGGCGATGTGAGGTAGTTGTAGTCGGGCGAACGCAGGAAGCCGTAGCCATCGGGCATCATTTCCAATACGCCCGAGCCCATCAATATACCCTCAAAGTCATACAGACGCTCGCTGGGTATCATGTCGTCGCGCAAGGACTCTTCACGGCGCATGTTCTCTTGCACCATGTTGCCTGCTTGTTTGTTGCGCTTGTTGTTCAGTTTATTATTGTTCTGTTTGTTGTTATAGTTGTTGTCGCGATTTTGGGGGGTAAATTGTTGTCTTACGATATTACCGTTTTTATCGCGCGATATAAAGCGAGTTGCTTTGGGGAAGAATGCCGACAAGCCCGGAGTAGGAGGGAGGGGTTGTTCTTGTGGTGTTGCCTCGTCCGATGCATTGTTTTCAGCCTCAGGGGTAACAACAACCTCTGTGGCAATGCTCTCTTGAGGCTCAGTTATAGCTTTTTCTGCCTCTACTGCCTCTTCTTGTACTGTTGCATCTTGCTCTTTAACGGCTGTCTTCTCTTCACGAACAATACGTTTGCGACCACGACGGGGTTTCTCTACCTCATCGTTAACACTCTCGGCAGGAGTAGCCTCTTGGGGTTCTTCCGGTTTAGGCTCTTGTGTTGTAGGTGCTTCTTTTACCTCCTCGGTTGCAGGCTCTTCAACCTTTACTTTCTTCTTGCGACCGCGACGAGGTTTCTCTACGGGAGCTGCCTCTTCAGGGGTTGCCTCCGATGCTGAAGTAGTCTCTGATACCTTCTCTTGGGGTGTATTATTCTTTTCTTCTATTACGATAGGTTGTTCCTCTTTTGCAGGAGCAACCTCGGGCTTTTGTACCTCTTCTGCTACCGCAGTTGTCGATTCTTCTTTCTCAACGGGGGTAGGTTGAGTTTTTTTCTTCCTTTTCTTTCCTTCACCACCTTGTTTGCTGGCGCTGATGGCTTGCTCGTCGAGAATAGTGTACACCAACTCGTCAATAGCAATATTGTTGCCGACGTTGATGCCCAATTGTGTGGCAATCTCTTTTAATTCCGGCAATGTTTTAGCCTCAAGGTCTTTCAAGTAATACATCATAAATGAATTTTTAGGGCGATGACACACAATCCGTTTATCGATTGTTGTCATTATGGCTTATCAATTAATTGGGAATCTGTTTCTTTTGAAGTAAGGAGGTTTCCGAACGAATACCTCTTGAATTTTTCGAGTGCAAATATAACGATTTTTTTGAAAAAAGTGTTCAAGATACTTTTTTGTTTAACATTTCAACAAAAAAATCGCTCAATCACTACGTCGTTGTGTGGGGCGTATCGAGGTTATTTCAACAATTTCAGCTCTATGACCTGTGTTGTATGCTTGGTTATGCGGGCGTCGTTGCAGGGGCGTTGGCCTACAATCCACAAGATTTTCTCGCTATCGCACAGCAGTAGGGCTTGCTCTTTCTCTATGAGCGAGTATTTGTGGTCGTTAAAGTAGTCGCTTACTTTCTTGCGACCTCGCATGCCGAAGGGTACAAATGTGTCGCCTTGTCGCCAGCGACGCAGGGTAAGCGGGAATTTTACTTTGTCGAGGTCAAAGCATGCTATGTTGCTGTTGCGGGCTATTGCATAACCCTCGGCAGGGTGGTACGATAGGGATATGTCGTGTTGTGTGTGGCTTTCGCCTTCGCGCCATGTAGCGAGGACATCTCCTTCGGTAGGCTCTGTTGCAGGGGTAATGACAAGCTCGTCGCGGTGGCTTATGGCGCGATGTGTTGGTGATATGAATTGTCGGCCTGAGGGGATGCCTTCCGTTGCCATGGCCTCAATCTGTGTAGCATTGAATCCCAATGGCGATACTATCTCAAACAGCAATGTGGCAGGGGCGGGGGAGGTGTGTAGTTGTGATAGGTCGATGTGTATGTTGTCGCCTTCTTGTCGGCAAGTATGATGTTTCCACTCCTCGATACATGTGCGGTAGAACTTTTCGCTGCCTTGCAGGTAGCCGATAGTACGTTCCATGCTGTTGTCGAATGCGGGGTTGATTTCGCGCAGCATGGGTATAATCTCAAGGCGTAGTTTGTTGCGGGTGTATATGGCCTCCAGATTGGTGCTGTCGGTTACATAATCGAGCTGTTCGTGTGTGAGGTATTCGATTATCTCATCGCGCGATGCACACAGCAGAGGGCGCACGATGTTGCCATTACGAGGGCTCATACCGGTCAATCCGGCAAGTCCTGTACCTCGGGTGAGGTTGAGCAATACGGTCTCAGTGTTGTCATCGCGGTGGTGTGCCACAGCTATGGCTTGAGCGTGGTGCTCGGTGCGCATCTGCTCAAACCATTCGTAGCGCAGTTCGCGTGCCGCCATTTCGATTGATATGCCATGCTCTTGGGCATAAGTTGTTGTGTCGAATATCGTCTCGACAAACGTGGCGTGTAGTCGTTCGGCTATGCGTTGGGCATGGTTGCGGTCGCGTACACTCTCCTCACCACGTAGCATGAAGTTGCAATGGCAAGCCACACAGTCGTAGCCCAATTGGCAAAGGATGGCCAACAGAGCCACCGAATCGGCGCCTCCGCTAAGCCCTACCACGACACGACTGCCCGGTACGAGCAAACGCTCTCGTGCGATGTAGGATTCTATGCGACTTGCTAACTTCATTTTTCAAAGAAAGGATATACCCCTTTTCTTGGGGCATATCCTTCTATCTTGTTTACTTGGTTTATCTTATTTGGCTGCTTCCCAACCCAAGGCACTTGCACCGAGTACGGCAGCATCGGCCTCTTTGAGTTGTGAGAAGATTACCTCGGTCTTGCCACGGAAGTTTTTCAAGATGTGACGATCGAGGCTCTCGCGGATGGGGCGCATAATCAAGTCGCCCGACTTGGTAAGACCACCGAAGAGGATAATGGCTTTGGGACTTGAGAAGGCAATGAAGTCGGCAAATGCTTCGCCCAATATCTCACCGGTAAAGTTAAAGACCTCACGAGCCAAGTTGTCGCCTGCCATGGCGGCATCGTATACATCCTTCGATGTAATAGTGTCGATGGGCATATTACGCAATAGTGAAGCCTCGGTGCGAGTCTCCAAGTATTCGCGGGCTGTGCGTGCTACACCTGTTGCCGATGCGTATGCCTCAAGGCAACCATTGCGACCGCAACCGCATATACGACCATTCTCGCGACGCATAGTTACGTGACCCAACTCGCCGGCAAAACCGTCATGTCCGTATAGCAATTGTCCGTTTACTACGATACCACTACCTACACCTGTACCCAAGGTTATCATGATAAAGTCCTTCATGCCACGAGCAGCACCGTAAGTCATCTCACCGATAGCGGCGGCATTGGCATCATTGGTAATAGCAACAGGTACACCAAACTTCTCTTTAAGAATATCTGCGAAAGGTATTACCTCAAGTCGCTCGCCATTTTCGGTCCAATAGAGGTTGGCAGGCTTTTCGATATTGCCTGTATAGTAGCATGCGTTGGGCGCACCCACACCTATACCGGCTATCTTGCCTTCGTAACCTTCGTTCTTCATAAGAGTGCTCAGTGCTGTGTAAAGTTGGTCGATATACTCTTTCAACTCGGCTTTGGCAGGTGTTTTGATAGAACTGCTTGCAAGCACATTACCGGTGGCATCTACTATGCCGAATACTGTATTGGTACCGCCTATATCGATACCTACTACATATTGTTTAGTCTTAGACATGATGTATGGTATTAAGGTTTGAATTCTATATTCTGCAAATATACTCTCTTAATGTTGAAAGTCCAATTTTGATAGTGAAAAATTTTATGCTGGTGTCCGATAAAAGTTTTGTTTGGATAAAAAACGCCCCCCACAAGGGAGTATATGGATGTTTAAGAGAATGATTAAATATTGCAAACCCTATATTTACAATGTTTCGCTGTAAGCGATATATAGAGCATCTTCAATTTTTATCGCTCAGTAATAAAAATTCAGCCCGTAACTTCTTTTTGATATAAAAAAAAGGGTGGTCGATTTTACTCAACCACCCATCATAGTTATTATAGCTCAACAAATTATCTTACATGCAACTTGGTTACTTGGTTTTGGTAAGTAACTACGTATATGCCGGGAGCTACATTCTCACGGCCGGTCTCAATACCTTGCAAGTTGTATACCTTAGCCTCAGCGGGTGCAATGATGTTGCGGTTCATTACGTAGATTACAACATCATTCTCGATGCTTTCTACAGCAGAGAGTCCAAGGCCGTAAACAAATTCAAACTCGGCATTAACCATTCCGTATGTAAAGTCTGAAGCAAATGCTGTCTCATCACCAAATGTGCCGGCAGGAACTACAAAGCGGTAATCGCCCAAATTCGAGTCTTCATTCCACTCCATTGTGAATGACCACTTGCTGTTGTCATTCTCATCAGCAATGAGGGTTACATTATATTTAGTACCATCCCCAACATACTCTGCATAAGCCATATTCTCGGTGTCTTGTGCATATACATTGCGATCGAATGTAAACGCTAACTTAATAACATCCATGTCTTTGGTGTTTATTATAGTACCGTCAGGCAATTCGGGAGTAGGCGCGGGAAGGTCGTATGTGAGTTCGGCTGCGGTATAGTCGGCTGTTATTGATGTGAGGTAGCTCGACTCCGAACCGTTGTACAACGACATTACAGTAAATGTAAATCGACCACTGGGGATATTCTCAATCTTTATCGAAGTCTCCTCGGTGTCGGCATAGGGTATGTTGTTGACAAATATTCTATAGCCGGTGGGTATCATGTTGGGGTTGGTAGGAAGACTCCACGAGAGGATGCTACCGTCAAATGCAATGTTTGTGGGAGCTTTGATGCGACCATACTCTTTCGAGGCTACGTAAGTTGTAGTCTCTACGAGCGATTTATTGCCTGTCTCGCTTACCAATGACACAGTTTGTGATGTGACGAGTTGTGTTTGATGATTGGTGGTTTGTTCCATTGTTTCAATCTTTATAAACTCGCCGTTCTCATATCTGTAAGTGTCTTTCGAAGTGAGTGATTGTGACAACAAGTAGCCATAATCTTTATTGAATGTAGCGTAGTAGTGGTATTCAACAAGACCGGTTATTGTTGTCATGTCGGCGGCATACAATGTGTCGGTGGCAAATGAGTAGTCGTTGGCTGCATAGTGCTTGATGTATGATGTCAACACTTCCTCTCCATTTTCGTACTTATAGTTCGATGTGCTCACCAATACTACGCGATAGCCGGTCTCCATAGTACAGATGCTATGTTGTTTTACCTTTTCGGTTGCAATATAGCTGTCGCTTTCGGCATCATATACTTTGGTTGTTGTATAGTTGTAGATGGTTTCACCCACATCAAATGTTTCATACTCTCTTTCTTTGATGCTGTACTTTTCCCATTGCATAGTCTCGGCATTCCATTTCTCGGTGTAATCGGTGCCTTCGATGCTTGTGTGGCGCAATGTGGGCTTGTTGTTAGCATCGTACTCGATTGTCGATTCCAACACCTCTCCTGTAGCATTGGATGTATAGTAGTAGTGCTTGCTGTCGAGCAATACGCCATTGGCATCGGTGCGTTCCGAACGCTCGTTACGCCACTTAACAATGATTTGGTCGTCTGTGTCGCGGAGGTCTAATTCAAATGTAAGAGGCTCCGATTCACCCTCGGCATATACAGCAAACAATTCGACTGTACACAAGTTCTTTTCATTGTCCAAGGTATTGGGATATAGCTGGCTGAAAGCAATCTTTTCGGCTTTAGCATCTGCAGTACCGTTTTTACCACCATTACCACCAGTTACTTTATAGCGATAGCCGGTCAATGTCAGTTCTTCCGAGTATACGGGAGGTGTAAATGTAAATGATATGCTCCATCCGTATGCGGTTCCCGAGTACTCTTTCGACTCAATGACGGCATTGGTGGGTGAGGCAAGCACTACCTCGATGGTAAGATCGGTTGCATCTGATATTGTGGCGGCTATAGAGTCGTACAATGCAAATATGCGATATTGGTGTGTTCCTTTTACTTGGTTTTCGATAAAGAACGACTCGGTTGTGTACACAGTATCGAGCAATACGTTGTCGGCAATTACCTGATAGCCTACGAGGTCATCGGTATTGGCAGGTTTCTCAAGTGTTACAGGTACTTTGGTGATAGATGTACCCAACGAGATGTTGATGTTTTGGGGCATATAATCACTGCCATATCTGTTGCTTGTGGTATACTCGTCATGCTCGTATATTTCAAACTTTTCTTTCTCGGTACTCCATTGGTATATCTCTTTGCGAGAGAGTTTGTTGCTTGTACCTTCATACTGATAGACATACTTCTCTTTGCCTGTCCATCCTGTTATACCTTCGGTCTTGCTTATGGTAGCAGTTTCGTTTGTCTCTTCATAGAGGCGACCTTGCTCGTCGTAGGTATAGAGTATGCGGGTAGCACCACTTATCATACCGGCCGAGGCACCCGAAGCTCTCACCGATGTATCGCACTCTGCAACGAGGCGACCGGCATTGTCATACACGTATGCCATATTGCCTGTTTTTTGATCGTTCTTGTTGTATTTGAGTCGATTGGTTACTACTCCGTTGTTGTCATATTGATAGACATAGTAGAGTGCCAACTCGTTGTTTGAGTTGTATTTCGATTCTTTGGTCAACAAGCCGTCGGTGTACTCATAGTTGACGCTTTCGCTTATCTCGCCCGAGTTGTACTTTTCGCTTCGGCTCATTGTGCCATCTTCGTTGTAGCTATACGCATAACGAATATTGCCGTCGATCTTCTCTACAAGAAGGTTCTTCTCATTATATTGATATGAGATATAGGTTGTGGTACGATTGGCATTGTATATGCGTTTACGCTCCAAGATTTTGTTGCCATTGGCATCATAGAAGTAGTGAGTGATGTGCTGGTCGTCATAACGGAAGTCACTCTCGGTCATGGCATCATCTTTCCAGAAGAATGTGTGACGAATTTTCTTTACGTGAGAAACCTGCTCATTATTTCCTTGAGCAAATGCCGATAGTGTAAATATTGCTATCAGCAGTGTAAGAATGTTTTTTCTCATTTTAAGATTATGTTTATAAATTGTGAATATTAAACGCTACGCCGACACTCGTGTCGGGTGTCGGCGTAAGCGGTTGCGTTTATTATAATATTACTTTGTAACTGTTGCCGTCTACATTAACAATGTAGATACCGTTATTTTCAACGTCGATTATTGTAGTTCCTTCTACAACTGTTACCAAGCGACCGTCGATGGCAAATACTTCGGCTTGATGGTATGTGCCTGCTATGTATATTTTGCCGTTGGCAGCCCATACGTTCACAGCGTCTTTCTCGATTTTTTCGGCCGACGAGTCGTAGTTGAGGTCTTTGTACTCGGTATTATATACATTGCAATTGTTGATGTCTTTACCGTCGTAGTGTGCAATAAAAGCTATCACCTCCATGTTTTCGGGTTTCCACTTTTCGCTCAACTCATAGGTATAGGTTACATCATATTGGTTGTTGGTTATGTCAAGCTCATCGCCCCATGTGCTGGTCAGTACCGCACGGATGGCATGGTTGTGCTCATAGTCATTGCCACCACCTTGTTGAAAGTTTATCATGCCACTTTCGGTAACAAAGATATTGATGTAGGGTGTTTGAGGCAGGTCTATTACACTCTCGCCATACACTCTCACGGCGAGTTCGCGAGTCTCGGCGTTGTATACATCATCGATGTTTACGGTTACAAATGCGGGTTGGTCGAGGCTGTAGTTGATGAAATCTTGTACATCATCTTTGTTGGTAATTCCAAATACAGGGCCTTCGGCCGGTCCGCTGTAGCCCATAGCACCTTGGTCGGCAAGGTTGCGACGATCCAACATCAAGGCAGGTGCATAGGTCGAACCTCCATAGAACGCGAGGAACGAGCGTGAAGCCGAGATTGTGTAGTTGTCTTGTCCGTAACCTGCGTGGTGTACCACAAGTGCTATATCATTGCGACCTTCGCGTATCTCTTTCATGATGGTGTGTGCGCGAGGACAGTTTACACATTGTGTTGTCGAGAACTCCTCTGCAAGAACTTTGCGAGGTACGAGGTTCGACATGCTGTTTACACTCTTAGTGAATGTGTTGTTTGCAGGATTCTCGTCGGCATTGCCATCTATGCTGGTTATCTCCACTGTTACGTCATATACACCGTCTTCTTCAATCGAAACAGCACCTTCGATTGCAAAGTTGCTTGTCTCACCCGAAGCTATTGAGGTTGTAATGGTACTCATTATAGGTGCGTTGTCGCCTATGGTTACAGCTACTTCAAATGAAGATACATTCATCGCAGCCACATTCTTTATGGTACCGAATATATCAAAATAATCTCCTGTGCGTACATATTCCTTTATGCTCACGTCTTGCAATTCAAGGTCGTACTTGGGAAGGTTGTCGCCCGAGAGTGTAAACTTGATACAGTTGTTACCAAAGTTATAGTCGGCCAAGTGCTCCCATACCCACGATTGGCTGTCAATGTCGTAGAGGGCACAAATGTCACCATAAGGATTGGCTTCGTTTGCATCTACACCTACAGGATAAGCATCTTCTTTTGTAACGGTCAGTTCATAACCGACAAAGAATCCCTCTCCGTCTAGTGTATAAGGTGTGTCCAGCACTATTTCGTTCCATTGTTGAGCGGTGAATTTGACACTTTGTGAGTATAGCAACTCGTCGCTATCCAACGAACGGAAAATAATGATTTGTGCATCGCTACCGGCATTATTGCCCAATCCGGCCGAAATTTTGGTGATTTGCGAGCCTTGATATCTGGCGGCTACCTCTTGGGGCACTTCTATCACGGCGCGTATCGAACCGGCAACACCCCAACCAATTTGGCTTTCTATGTCACCGCAATAGCTATACTCCATGCTGAGTGTCTCCTCGCTTGTGGCTTGCGGAGCTGCCATGGCGCAAGGTGCTTGCTGTATGCGGAGTTGTTGTGCGTTGAGCATGATTGCCATTGTGGCAACCATGCTCAATATGATACTTCTTTTCATATCAGTCTACTATTATAATTTGTACACTTTACCTGTTACCGATACACCGTTCATTTCGGCAGTAACCACATATACTCCGTTTGAGAGGTTCTCTACGTTCAATGTTGTAACTTTGCCGTTGTGCATCATGGCTTGTTTGCCGCAGATGTCATAAATTACAATGTTGCTTGCTTCGTTGCCAAAGCGCAATTCGTCGCCGGCCAATACAATGTCGTTGTTTTGGGGTGTGTCGAGTGTTTTCTTGATGTCGCTCATGAAGCCGGGCAATTTCACGCAGAATACCTCTTTGTTTTCGAGGTCGCCTTCGGGTGTTACCGAGCGATATACACCTACGATTACTGACATATCGGGAGCAACGCTGCTACATTCGATATACTCGGTGTTGGGGGGAAGGTATGACCAAAGGTCGAGCTTGTACTCATCGTGCAACCACTCCGACAATTCTATTGCCTCTGTGCTACCTGCGGGCTTGAGATAGAAGTTGATACCGTCGGTCGAAATGAGGTCTCCATCGTTGCTCACACCGTATGTATACCAGCCGTTGCCGATGTTCTCGTATTTGGTGAGTTCGCCTGTTTCAAGGTTGAAGAGTACGGGGTAGCTGTGTGAGGTCTTCTCGATTGACAAGTCACCGGGTTCCCATGTATACTCCGACTCGGTTGCCATAGGAGCAATCCACTTACCGTTGCAACTCATGATGATAGGTACTGCTGTTACTTCAAAGCCTGTTTTCCATTCAGTCCAGAAGTTGTATTGCCACTCGGCAAATGCGCATTGATACTCCTCTACTTGATACATGTATTCGGGGTCGCCGGGCTCTACGGTTATGTAGTTATACATGTTGGGCTCTTGTGCCATCCACTTGTCGTAGATTTCGTTGCCATTGAAGGTGAGGTCTAAGAAAGGATATTCGTATGTCCATTCGCCATTGTTGTAAGTGTACACAATGGGTTGATAGTAGCGACTCTTCTTCTCAACGCACACGCCTATTACGGTATTACCGTCGGCCGAGATGGTACGTGTCGAGATAAATTGTGTCTTTGTGCCAAGGAAGTCAGTCTCGGGATTGGGAAGCTCCTCATATACCCATGAGCCGTCTTCTTGCAATCGCCATATACAGGGGAATACTGTGTAGGGCTTTTCGGTGTCAATTGTACCCATAATAAATCCAACGATAATGGTACCGTCGGGGGTAATCTCATTGGCATATCCTTCTGTGATGCCGCTGTAGGGGAAGGGGAGACGCTCCCACTCTTGACGATCAGGGTGGAAGATGGCGGGCATCATGTCGTGGTCTTTACCGACAATAAGTCCGTCGTCCGATACGTCCGAGAAACACATGTCGTCATACTCACCTGTGGCAGGTAGTACCATCAAACGCTCTTCCAATACGTCGAAACGATAAGCCTCGGTGTATTGACGTGTACCCACGATAAAACGTCCGTTACCTGATATACCCATGGTAAACCAAGGAGTACCGGTAAAAATCACATCGCACTCTTCTGTTGCGAATGATGAGATAGCCATCACTAACGATAGGGCTAAAATAGTAAATTTCTTTCTCATAATTGGTTAAAATAGGTTTGTATTTCTTTATGTTCTTTTATTTCATAGTATAGCGGTGCAAAGTTACGATTAATTATTGATAACAGATATAAGTGTTGTTGTCTATTTTGTTAAAATTTGTAGATTATAGGCTCTCGTAGCTCCTAACGGCGACTGCGCGAATGACGATATATCTCGATTAAAAAAAAACGATACGAGTTGGTGCTCGTTCGAAAAAAAATATATAATTTTGCACCATGAAATATTCTTCAAACACGCATCTTGAAATATTTATATAAAAACCTAATAATAAAAAGCTTATGAAAACAAGATTACTTGCAATGGGTGTGAGCATCCTTGTTGCTATTGCATCATTGATGGCCCAAGCCGATGTGCAACTTACTTACAAAGAAAAGTATGGCGACCACATGGGCGTTTCTTCGGCTTGTCAAGCCAAAGATTACTATTTCTACGACGCACAAGGTCGTGTAGTGCGTCATGTATTTCACACTGCCGGTACATCGGGTATCTTCGAAGTTCAAAATGTCTATTATCACAACTTCGACGATAAAGGAAACCTTACCAGTGTAGTAAATTATCAATGGCGACCCGCCTATTCCGACTGGTCGTTGAGTGATAGTATTGCGTATGAGTACGACGACAAAGGCAATTGTATTGCCGAGGTAGGTGGACGTGACACATACAAGTACACCTATGATGAGAATGGTAATATTGTTACCAAAGTCGCTTCGGTAACTGTTACCGGTCAAGTGCTTCAGACAATCACTTACTCCGATTTTGTACCCGGTGTTGTCAACAAGCCTCGTGCCTACGAGTCGCAAGGCGCTTTCTCCAACTATGCCTACTCGGGCACAATGGAGTATGATGCCGCCTATCGTCTTGTAGTTGACGACCGCCTCACTGCCACCGGCTCAAAGATGCAACGCATCGAGTATACCTTCGACGATAAAGGTGTGTGTACAGCCGAGAAGTGGTATACATCGCCCAGCTGGACTCCCGAGACCATTGTTGCCGGAAGTGAAGCAGATACTTTGTTCTTCAGCCGTGAAATTACTCGTACGCTCAAAGATGGTAAGTACTATCAAGTTGCCGAGCGTGCCAAGGAGGCTGTAGACTTCGATCCCGTCGATTTCAGCCCCATTTATGCATGGGTTGACCAACCCTCCAAATTCCATGAGTATTATGCCGATATCAATGAGAATACTGCTCCCTCGGCATTGCTCCTCTCGAATGTTTCTACTGCCGAATTACCCAATTCGGTTAAGATTACAGCGCAAGCTCCTGCCGGCTTGACAGGTGCTCAATACATCATCTGGCGCAACTGGGAGATTGTAGCTACTGTTGAGGCTGTTGATGGTGTTATAGAGTATACCGATAGCAATGTTGAGAGCCGCACACATACCTACTTCGTACAGGCTTACGACCCCCAAACAGGTGCATACTATAATGTTACCGACCTTACTTCTATCAATATGTCGGTTAACTTGGCGCCGGTTGTCAATATTCGTTTGGTAGCAGGTCGCAAAGATACAGCAAGGGATGCCCAGACCGGTACTACTTACGAAACATATATTATCACACTCGAGTGGGATGCTCCCGCTTGTGATTATCAAGTGAAGTCTTACCAAATCTTCCAAAAACCCTTTGCAATGCCCATCGCCACTGTTGAGGGTGATGTGTGCCGTGTTGAGTTGAGCATGCCCGATGAAGAGACTGCCGACATCCGCATCGATGCTATCTACGAATTGGGTACAGCTGCCGGTCAATATGTTACTTTCAATTGGGATAGTTCTGAGGACTTTGAGGGTGAGCAACCCGCCGATGTATTGACTCTTGTTAAGGATGATCATGGTGGCGAGCTTATCAACAACCTTTACAATGCCGACAACAACTTGTATCGTGTCAAGAACTTGATGGGTACAAGTAGCGGTTACGGACCCAACTACCAATACTATTACAACTACGAGAATGGATTGCTCAGCGAGTATTACTTTATCCAATACAAAGAAATGGGTGTGTGGACCGATCCCAAAGATCACACCATTTATGAGTACGACGAACAAGGTCGTCTTGTAAGAAAAGAGAGCATCTATACATACAACGATATGTATGAGTATACCTACGACGAGCAAGGTCGCCTCGTGTCGTATACCAAGTATGGTAAGACCAACCGTAACAATCCCGATGCCGAGTACGATAAGCCTTATCACACAGTGAATTATAGCGAATTTGATGCCAATAACAATCCCTTGCGCTCCGATTATATCGACCACCTCTATGCCACCGGTACATACTATGTATTGTATACCTACGACGAGCAAGGTCGTGTGATTTTAGAGGAGTCTTGGAAACCCAACCTCAATACCGAAGACGAGAACGATAGAATACCGAATTATAAGTATGAAAATACTTACGACGAGAACGGCATAATGGTCGATCGCATCAAGTCAAATAAGGATTGGGAGTCGGATGCTTTTGTGTATGCTTCTCGCGAAACTCGCACCAAGGTGTCGGATACTCAATACGATTTCCAAAGCTACAACTACGACGTGTATGACCTCGTATGGACTCCCTATAGAAGTCACACCGAGCACTATGCTGTGCTGGATGGTGCCTATGCTCCTCTCAACCTCAAGGTTGATTATATCAATAATGCCAACTTTACCAACGCCGTACAATTGACTTGTACTGTGCCTGCCAAGGAAGTGCCTAATGCGCAATATATCGTGTGGTACGACTGGCAACCTGTCGATACCGTAGCCGCTGTAAATGGTAAGATTACTTACATTGCCGAGAACTTGCCCAATGGTCGCGAAATAGAGTTCCTCGTTCAGTCGTACGATGCTGTCAACGATGTTATGTACAACGTATCTAATGCCGTAACAGCCAGCTATACTATCGAGTTGCCTCCTGTTACCAACTTGCGTTATGTAAAAACTACCGAAGGCGAGTTTGCCGATGGACATGGCTATATGCACCCCGCCTATTGGGTACACTTCGAGTGGGATGCTCCCAAGACCGACCTCGCAATTGTGCGTTACAATGTATATGAGCAAGGTTGGGCTGTTCCTTTGAGAACTACAACCAACACTTGCGACAGCCTCTCGGTATACCGTGAGAAGGACTTCAACTCTCCCGACCAACAACGCGAAATCATTGTAGAGGTATCGGTAGTATACGAAATAGGCGAGTCGGAGAGCGTTTCTCAATCGTTCGAAATAGAGCACTCGGGCATTGAAGATGCTGCCGTAAGACGTGTGTATGTCGATGGTGATTATCTCTATATCGACGGTGTTGCCGATGTGGTTATTTACAGTGCTTCGGGTATTATGGTTGAGAATTGTAACAATGTTACCGGTGTCAACCTTGCATCGTTGCCCAATGGAGTATATGTTGCGACTGTGAGAATGGCCGATAAGTTGCAAATTGTAAAGTTTATACGTAACTAAACGAACACGGATATAATAAGTATCTTTCGAAGGTTGCATTAATGCGAGTTAATGCAACCTTTTTGTATTGTATAGGCTGTTTTTGTGTTTGTTAATTAATGTTTAAATATAATCTTAAAAAAGGCTCGCTTTATATTATACCTAAAATCCGCAGATAATTTTTCGAGTGTCAGATTTAGCCCTTGCTTGTGACGATTGTGTCTGACTCTAGGCTTAGAAACGCTTGACATGACTTGTATGCAGACACCTTCCCCTTACCCCGTAAGGTCGAGAGGC
>JAGBHF010000049.1 GCA_017935645.1 Bacteroidaceae bacterium
AGCAATCACATATAAAATGCCGGCAGCAATAATGCCGCCAATTACTTGCGCAATAATATAAGCAGGTAAAAATAGAGAATACTATCGCCCCGCATGTAGGGAAACATCTCATCGCCGGGAGTATTGATTTTATCGCCGAGATTTTCCAACGTTCCCTCGGTGTTCGTACCCAATCCTACGCGCCAGATGTCAGTACCACCCTGTCCTCCGGGCATGTCGGAAGTAAAATAGAGAAAGAGTCCGTCGGGCGAAACAGCCGGATGTGCAAACGAAGAAATCGTATCGGCCACAATGTTCAACTTGACAGGAGCACTCCACTGCGCACCACTACGAGTAGAGGTAAAAATCTCGGCCGAAGCATTCTGATTGGGATCTTGGCGGGCCTTACTCAGATACATGGTAGAGCCATCGGGATTGAAGCTCACCATACCTTCATCGGCCTCGGTATTCAACTCGCCCTCTATCAATTCAGGCTTTTGCCACACGCCATTCTCGTCTTTCTCAGCCAAGAAAATATCGTAATTCTTTACACCCGTAATAGAACTTTTCTTCTCGCCGGTAGCCTTATCGCTCGAACTTGTTATGTAAAGTTGCTCGAACTGCTCACCTTGTAACATCGGCGAACAGTCGCTGCGCCGAGTATTGAAGAGATTGGCTTTCTTGACGGTGTATCGCGTGGGATTTTCCTTCCACTCAACAGCCTTCACACAGCCTATCATGCCGTTGTGCGCCACGCGACTGTCAGGATTCTTCTCCAAGAACAACTCGTAATTGGCAATAGCATCCTTATACTTGCCCTCGGCATGGCGACACTGAGCCAAGTAGAGGTAGGTAGTGCTGTCGACATCGGCATATTTATAACGCACAGCATTGGTAAATGCCGCTGAGGCACGCGCCGTCATGTTGAGGCGACGATAACAATCGCCCATCATAAAGGCTACTTGACCTCGCAAGGGGCGATCGGTCTTTTTACGCAATTTATTATATACCTTTCGATAGGTTTGTGCCGCATCGAAATATTCTCCTCGGGCATACTGCTCATTCGCAACGCTTAATTTGGCCGTGCCACACGAAGCAAATATCGCGACACCCAATAGAATGCCCAGAATGTGGATGATATGTTTTTTCATTGTCGACATGCTATACCATATATACATTATATATACGGCATTTGTCGCAATTTATTGCCTTACGACAATCTTTTAGCGATCGACGCGCCACAATAACGAGCTGTCGCCATAGCTCAGGAAACGAAAATCATGCGCAAGAGCATAGTTGTAGATAGCCTGCCAATCGCCGGCAACGAATGCCGACACCAACAAGAGAAGCGTACTGCGAGGCTGGTGGAAATTGGTAACGATACCATCGACGATATGAAAACGATAGCCGGGAACAATAATAATACGCGTGGCACTCACCAAGCGGTCGGCTCCGGTGCGGTCGAGATAATCGAGCAACAGCTGCATAGCCTCGGCACGCGACAGCTCGGGATTATCGGCATAAGGCGCCCATTGCTCCACACGCAACTCTTCGGGTGAAGCCTGAGGATTGCGATAGAGCGATAAAGCTATATAATAAAGACTTTCGAGCGTACGCACCGATGTTGTACCTACCGCAACCACACGTCGCGGGCTGTAACACAACTGCTCAATGAGCGCACGCGATACCGAAATATACTCGGTATGCATCTCGTGCATGTCTATTGTATCACTCTTTACAGGCTTGAACGTTCCTGCACCCACATGGAGTGTCAGTTCGTGGGTAGGTATCCCCTTGGCACGAACAGCATCAAGCACAGTCGGTGTAAAGTGCAAGCCTGCAGTGGGAGCCGCCACCGAACCTTCAATCTTCGAATACACAGTCTGATAAGTAGTTTTATCACTCTCCTCGGTAGCTCTATTCAGATACGGCGGAATAGGCAACTCGCCGAGAGTCTCCAACAACTCACCAAAGGTTATCGAATCGTCGTTCCACGAAAAATCCACTTCAAACCCATCGCCATGTTGCACACCTCGTGTGGCCGACATCACTACTTCGCGCCCGGCATGGTCAAAGACAAGCTGCAGTGCGCCCTCTTTCCACTTCTTGGCATTACCTATCAAGCAAAGCCAACGACATGAGTGCGTACTCTGCAAAGAGAGAGCATAATCGGCCGGTGCAAGAGGCTCAAGACAAAATATCTCTATAACAGCACCCGTTGCCTTGCGAAAGTGCATGCGAGCCTGTATAACGCGCGTATTGTTGAACACCAACATTACATCGTCGGGCAGCTGCGATGGCAAATCTGAGAACACATGACACCCTATAGCACCATTTTTATAAACAAGCAACTGCGAACTATCGCGTTGAGCAAGCGGAAACTTGGCTATGCGCTCATCGGGCAACGGATAGTCATAATCTTCTATGCGGATATTTCGGGCATCAAGTATCATATATCAAGACTTTATTACGATACAAAAGTACAAATTATTTGTGTAACATCGAACACATCTCACAGAGCATATACAACAAAAAAGCCTCGAGAAATCTCGAAGCTTTCTTGCGGTGCGTACGGGACTCGAACCCGTGACCCCATGCGTGACAGGCATGTATTCTAACCAACTGAACTAACGCACCTAATTATAACCCTTTAATACGGAGGTCTCCACCTCCTTTGCTTTTGCGATGCAAAGGTAATATGTTTACATCAATTACGCAAGTATTTGAACAAGATATTTTTGAAAAACTTTACAATAACACAATTTACAAACTGTATATCAGACGTTTACAATATCATAAATTTTACCATTCAACTCCTCCCCTACCATATCCACACATTAAATTAATGTAAATAAAGAATAGATAAGCTACGATATCAATAATTATTTGTATTTTTGCTATCGGATATTTTATGCCTTGTAGCAAACGAACAAACAAAGAATAGCATGGCGACAAAAAAGAATAAGAACAAGAATAACAGCAAAGCATCATCACATATCATAGGAGTCCTTTGGGCTATCTTTGCAACCATTATAATAGCGGTTACAATGTTATTTGTAGCCATATTTAAAGGTTGGCTGGGCTACATGCCCCCCATTGAAGACCTACAGAACCCCAAGGATAAGTTTGCCTCAGAGATATACTCGGACGATGGCAAGGTTTTGGGTCGTTTCTACCAAAGTCGCAACAACCGTGTATATGTCGATTATAGCGAAATATCGCCTTACCTTATCGAGGCACTTATTGCCACCGAGGATGTTCGCTTTGCCGAACACTGTGGCATCGACTTTCGTGCCTTGATGCGCGCCATTGTCAAGCGTGGTATTCTCATGCAGAAGAGCGCCGGTGGCGGTAGTACCATCACACAGCAGTTGTCGAAACTACTATACTCGCCCAAGGCCGGTAGTGTAGTAGAACGTCTTGTACAGAAGCCCCAAGAGTGGGTCATCGCAACAAAGCTGGAGCGATACTATACCAAGGAGGAGATAATAAACATGTATCTCAACCACTTTGACTTCCTCAACAATGCCGTAGGTATCCAATCGGCATCACAAGTATACTTCAACAAGTACGCCAAAGATCTCAACATCGAAGAGGCAGCAACACTCGTGGGTATGTGTAAGAACCCCTCTTACTACAATCCTCGCCGATTTAACGAGCGTACACAAGGCCGTCGCAATGTTGTTCTCGGACAGATGAGAAAGGCGGGATATATTACAAAGGCTGAATGCGATTCATTGCAACAGCTACCCCTTACACTCGACTTCCGATTGGTAGACCACAAAGAGGGCCCTGCCCCCTACTTCCGCGAGCGCATACGCATGATGCTTACTGCCAAGAAACCTGTTCGCGACGACTATGCCGGCTGGGAGTACCAACAATATGTAAACGACTCGATACAGTGGGAGAACAATCCGGCATATGGATGGTGTGAGAAAAACCGCAAACCCGACGGTAGCAAGTACAACATCTACAGCGACGGATTGAAGATATACACCGGTATAGACTCACGCATGCAAGCGTATGCCGAAGAGGCTGTGCAAGAACACGTTGCCGAGTACTTGCAACCTCGCTTTTCGCGAGAGAAGAGAGGTCGTAGCTATGCCCCCTTCTCACAAGATATTCCTGCCGACCAACGACAAGCTATCTTGGAGCGCGACATGCGCAACAGCGAGCGCTATCGCAACATGAAACGTGCCGGCATCAGCAAAGAGGATATTGTCAAAGCATTCAATACTCCCGTCGAAACAGAGTTGTTTACTTACGACGGATTTGTTGACACCATCATCAGCCCGATGGACTCTATCAAATACACCAAGGCATTCTTGCGCAATGGTTTTGTAGCTATGGACCCATTTACCGGTAAGATAAAAGCCTACGTAGGAGGCCCTGAGTTCTCTCAGTTCCAATATGACATGGCCGGTGTAGGTCGCCGACAAATCGGTTCTACCATCAAGCCATTCCTCTATACACTTGCTATGGAAGAGGGCTTTACCCCCAACTCGAAGTTCCTCAATGAACAACCCGTCTTCCATCAGCCCAATGGCGATGTGTGGGAGCCTCGCAACACAGGCAAGACTCGCTTAGGCGAAATGGTGCCATTGAGTTGGGCACTAAGTACATCGAACAACTGGATTTCGGCCCGTCTTATCGACCAACTCTCGCCCGAGAGCTTGGTGCGCATCATGCGCTCATTCGGTATTACCAGCCGCATCGACCCCGTACTGTCGCTCTGCTTAGGTACGGTTGAAATTTCGGTTGAGGAGATGGTGGCCGCTTATACAGCCTTTGCCAACAACGGTGTGCGTGTAAGCCCCATATATGTAACCCGCATCGAAGACAATCACGGCAATATTATAGCCGAATTCACGCCTCAATTTACCGAGGTATTCAGCGAGCGAGCCTACAATCGCATCGTACCCATCCTGCGCAGTGTTATCGACGAAGGTACAGGTGGTCGCATACGCTTCCGCTACAACATTACCGCCGAAATGGGTGGAAAGACCGGTACAACCAACGACATGTCCGACGGATGGTTTATGTCGTTCACGCCCAATCTTGTGACAGGCACATGGGTGGGAGGTGAAGACCCCAGCATACACTTCGACAACATGAGCGATGGACAAGGCGCAAGTTTAGCCCTACCTATTGCCGGACTTTTCTACCAAAAGGTGTTCCGCGACAAGGACTTACAGCTGGAAGGTTATGTAGAGTCGCTCGAGTTTGAATATCCCGAGGTGACAGACGACATGGTAGAGGAAGTAATCATTGAGGATGTTCCGCAAGAGAGTGTCGAACAAGCAATAGAAGGAATTTTTGAATAAAATAAATTAATCCCCTACAACCGTGACAATAGTACTTATGCTCGTTGGTCTCGCCCTACTGCTTGTAGGCGCCAACTATCTCACCGAAGGCTCATCGTCCATTGCTAAGCGATTTGGCATATCTGAATTTGTTATTGGACTTACAATCGTTGCCATAGGCACATCAGCGCCCGAGTTGGTAGTCAGCCTTATCTCTACTTTCAATGGCAATACCGATGTAGCTATTGGTAACGTCTTGGGTTCGAATATCTTCAATACACTCATGATATTAGGTGTAACAGCCCTTATACAACCCATTCGCATTGAGCACAATACACTTTCGCGCGACATTCCATTTGGATTATTGGCAGCCGTAGTGCTTGCCATCTGTGGCCTTGATGCTTGGCTCAATGGCGATGCCGGTGTGATTAGTCGTAGCGAAGGCTTACTGATGCTGTGTTTTTGGATTGTTTTTATGGTATATTCGTTTATTACCGCCAAGCGCGACGATGCTCCTACCGAAACAACCCCTGAGACACCGACCAAACAACGCTCCATTTGGCTGGAGATAATCATGATTGCAGGAGGTCTTGCCGGACTTATCTATGGTGGTGATCTCTTTCTCGAATATGCCGTAATCTTTGCTCGCGACATGGGTATGTCCGAGGCTGTTATCGCTGTGACCCTTATGGCCGGAGGTACTTCTATGCCCGAATTGATAACATGCGTTATCGCCGCAGTTAAGAAAAGAGGTCAGTTGGCATTGGGCAACGTAATAGGCTCAAACATCTCGAACGTATTCCTCATACTCGGCACATGTGCCTCTGTATCGCCCTTGCAATTGGGCAATATACTACCCATCGACCTTGTTATCCTCTCGGCAGCATCATTGTTGGTAGCCATCACAGCCTTTACATTCCGTCGCAACGAATTGGACCGTGCCGAGGGTGTTATATTTGTGCTACTGTACATTGCTTATGTAATATACCTGCTTATGCGATAGGCTCACACTCCTATCAACATATACAACAAAGGCTACACCCATACATATCCTTGAGGTGTAGCCTTTGTTTACATTGACACGAACCATTTATTCCTTAAACTCGATAACAGTACCCTGTGCAAAGGCTTTTACATGATACACACGTCACGACATAAAAAAGCGAGGCGTAATGGTTGCTCATTACGCCTCGTGCTATCGTTATTCAAGTATTCGATTTAGGATACCTTAAACTCAATGGGCGAAGCATCCCACTCCTTGAGGAATTCTACCAACTCACGAGTGAGCTGACACTTGCGACGCGAGCGCATCGACACTTGTCGACCTATCTTTTCATCGATAATACGGAATGTCACGTCGACACCATTGTGCGGGTTTTCTATCATATTTTCCGACAAGGACTCGATAAATGCCGGTGTGAATGCATCCAACGACAGTGTCACCGCCAACTTGGAGAACAGCTTGCCCTGTAGGTCGGCAAGGAGATCGATTGAGCGAATTACAAGGTTGACATTATCGTTATAGCGACTACGCTCGTAGGTAGCACGTACCATGATGAATGTTGTAGTACCTATGCGACCAAAATTGCTATACTTCACATAATCGCGACCAAACAAGGGTATCTCGTCGGAGCCTGTATAGTCTTCAATCTTCAGGAATGCGTACGGGTTGCCGTTCTTACCCACCTTCTCACGATAACCCACAATAACACCACCGAAGGTAATCTCTTTACCGATAAGCTCGGCACGATTCTTAAGGTCGACCATGCGGGTATTGCAAGCATAGTCAAGCTCCAACTTATAAGGATCGAGGGGGTGAGCCGACAGATAAAGACCCACCAAGTTCTTCTCACGCTCAAGGCGGGTTATTTGAGGCTCTTCGACGACGGCTGGTACTTGAGGCTTGGCTGTAGTCGACTCCATTATAGCATCGCCCCACAAAGAGGTCACTTGCGAAGCACGGTCGCTCTGCACACGTTGTCCATAGCGCACTAAGGTATCGACAAAACTGATTTCACCCTCGGCTACCGGCAAGAAATTCTCGCGCTTCACCTCGGCAAAGCCATCAAAAGCACCGGCTGTTGCGAGTGACTCGATAGTCTTTTTACCGCAAGCCGATAGGTTGACACGCTCGACAAAATCGAAGACTGAGGTAAAGTTGCCATTCTTCTCACGCTCGGCAATGATAGCCGTTACGGCAGCCTCGCCCACGCCTTTGATAGCACCCATACCGAAACGTATATCGCCACGCTTGTTTACCGAGAACTTGAGTTGACTCTCATTTACATCAGGGCCCAATACCTGAATCTTCATCGCCTTACACTCACTCATAAACTTGGTTACATCGGTAATATCCGACAAGTTACGACTGAGTACCGCAGCCATATACTCCGAAGGATAATTGGCCTTGAGGTAGGCTGTTTGGAAGGCTACCCACGAATAGCATATGGCATGGCTCTTGTTGAAGGCATAAGAGGCAAATTTCTCCCAGTCGCTCCATATTTTCTCAAGTACATCTTCTTGATACTCATGCTTCTTACCTCCGTTGATAAATTTGGGCTTCAGTTCGTCAAGTTTATCTTTCAGTTTCTTACCCATCGCCTTACGCAAGGCATCCGACTCGCCACGAGTAAAGTCGGCCAAGAGGCGCGACAACAACATGACTTGCTCCTGATATACGGTAATACCATAAGTATCCTTGAGATACTTTTCCATGATAGGTATATCGTAAGTAATAGGCTCACGACCATGCTTGCGGGCAATAAACTGCGGGATGTAGTCCATAGGACCGGGACGATACAGAGCGTTCATGGCAATAAGATCCTCGAAGGTCGAGGGTTGCAACTCGCGCAAGTACTTTTGCATACCGGGCGACTCAAACTGGAATGTACCGGTGGTGCGACCTTCGCAATAGAGCTTATAGGTAGCAGGGTCGTCAATAGGTATATTATCGATATCGACCACTTCACCCGAACGAATACGAATATTTTCCAACGCTTCCTTAATAATCGAGAGGGTCTTGAGTCCGAGGAAGTCCATCTTAATCATACCGGTATCTTCGATAACACTACCCTCGTACTGGGTCACAAGCATCTTTTCGCCGGTAGTTTTATCATCGGCTGTACTTACAGGAACCCAGTCGGTAATATCATCACGACCTATGATTACACCACAAGCATGCACGCCTGTGTTGCGCACGTTACCTTCGAGCATCTGCGCATAACGCATGGTATCGGCTATCTTGGTGTCGGGACTTTCGCATGCCTCACGCAACTCGGCTACCGTGGCGATACAGTTTTTCAAATTCATCTTCAACGGCTTGCCATCGACCTCGGGCAAACGGTCGGGGATGAGCTTGGTAAGGCGATCACTCTCGGGGATGGGTACTTTCTGTACACGCGCAACGTCTTTAATGGCGAGCTTGGTGGCCATTGTACCATAGGTGATAATGTGTGCCACCTTTTCATAACCATACTTCTCTGTTACCCAATTGAGCACCTGACCGCGACCATCATCATCAAAGTCAATATCAATATCGGGCAGTGAGATACGGTCGGGGTTAAGGAAACGCTCAAACAGCAAGTCGTATTTTATGGGGTCAATCTGTGTAATACCCAAGCAATATGCCACGCACGAGCCGGCTGCCGAGCCACGACCCGGACCTACCGACACACCCATATTGCGTGCCGCGGCGATAAAGTCTTGCACAATGAGGAAGTAACCCGGGAAACCCATGGTCTTCATGATGTGCAACTCGGAGGTCATACGCTCCATAATCTCATCGGAGAGTGGCATGGGATAGCGCTTGGCAGCACCGTCAAACGCCAATTTTTTCAGATAATCGGCCTCGAGTTTTATACGATACAGCTTGTCATAACCGCCTAACTTCTCAATCTTATCACGAGCCTTCTCTTCACTGAGCACTACCTCGCCATTTTCATTGCGTGTAAACTCATTGAAAAGGTCTTCCTCGGTAAACTGCTTGCGATAGCCTTCCTCAGTACCAAACTCCTCGGGAATGGCAAATGTAGGCATGATAGGTGCATGGTCGATTGAGTAGAACTCCACCTTATCCACAATCTCTATTGTGTTGGTCATCGCCTCGGGAATATCGCCAAAGACAGCCTCCATCTCTTCGCGTGTCTTGAACCACTCCTGCTTACTATAAAGCATACGATTGGGGTCATCCAAGTCCTTACCGGTATTGAGACAGATAAGACGGTCGTGCGCCTCGGCATTCTCCTCATTGACAAAGTGTACGTCGTTGGTACATATCAGTTTTATATCATTGCGACGGGCTATAGCGATGAGATGCTCCTCTACCTCCTTTTGTCGGTCGTACACATCGTGTGCTGCACGAGGCACTGTGGCCTTGTGACGTTGCAACTCGATGTAATAATCGTCACCCCATATACTCTTAAACCACTTGGCAGCCTCCTCGGCGGCGGCTACATCATTTTTCATGATTTTCTGAGGCAACTCACCACCTAAGCAAGCCGAGCAGACGATAAGCCCCTCGTGGTGTTTTTCCAACTGCTCCTTATCGGTACGCGGATGATAATAGTATCCATCGGTCCACGCCTTCGACACAATCTTGATAAGGTTCTTATAACCCTTCAAGTTCTTTGCCAACAAGATAAGGTGCCAACCCTTGTCGGTGCGTTGCGACATAGAGGTGTGTGCTACATACACCTCGCAACCCAATATGGGTTTGAAAATCTTTTTCTCCTCGGCCTCGAGTTCGGCACGACAATCGGCAATCGCCTTTTCACGGTCGTCAACCTCCTCCTTGCCCTCCTCGAGCGAAGCAAGGCGTTTTTGCAGCGCCTTGATGTTATCCTTGGTCTTGCCGTTCTTTTTCTTTACATAGTTAAAGAACTCTTTAATACCAAACATATTACCGTGGTCGGTAAGAGCCATACCGGGCTGACCATCTTTTACAGCCTTATCGACAAGCGCCGGAATAGAGGCCTGTCCGTCGAGCACCGAGAATTGCGAGTGAACGTGCAGGTGAACAAAAGGGAGTTGCATATATCGTGTTTTAATGGGGTATAACGTGTTTTTCTATTCTCAATTTTAGTGCAATAAAGATACGCATAAGCGAGCGAAAAATATCAAGACTGCTTGAATATTTTTCACAGCGAGCACAAGTATCTTCGATGCCTACATCAAAGATACGCAATTACAAGCAAGAATAAAAGCGAAAAGACGAATTGTTTTCAACACACTTTCAACACATGGCATTATATATAATGAGGCGCACCTCGCAAGAAGTGCGCCTCATAAAGTTATTTAGTACTTAATAGCTACTAAATTATTCCTCCCACTTTTGGTTGGCTTGACGGAGGTAGCTCTTATAGCGCCATTGAGCATTTTCTTTGGCAGCAGCAAAGAGTTCAGCTGCTTCGTTGGGGCATTGTTTCAATACCGATGCGAAGCGTACCTCGCCCTTGAGGTAGTCGTCAAACTTATCCCATTGAGGCTCTTTAGAGTCGAGTGTGAAGGGGTTCTTACCCTCGGCCTCGAGAGCGGGATTGTAACGCCACAAGTGCCAGTATCCGCACTCAACAGCAGCAGCCTCCTCGGCTTGTGATTTACCCATACCCTTCTTCAATCCGTGGTTGATACAAGGAGCATAAGCAATTACCAACGAAGGACCGGGATAAGCCTCAGCCTCGCGGATAGCCTTGAGTGTTTGTGCTTGGTCGGCGCCCATCGCGATTTGAGCAACATATACATAACCATAAGTAGTAGCAATCATACCAAGGTCTTTCTTGCGAACTCGCTTACCGGCAGCAGCAAACTTGGCAATAGCACCGATAGGAGTAGACTTAGATGATTGACCACCTGTATTTGAGTAAACCTCAGTATCGAGAACGAGGATGTTGATGTCCTTACCCGAAGCGATAACGTGGTCGAGACCACCGTAACCGATATCATAAGAAGCACCGTCACCACCGATAATCCATTGTGAACGACGTACGAGGAAGCTGCTCAAAGAGTTGATTTTCTTGCAGCAGTCACAATCGCAAGCGGCAACGAGAGGCTTAATCTTGGCAGCCAACGCGAGTGTAGCATCGCCATCCTCGCGTTTCTCCAACCACTCGGCAAAGAGAGCCTTCATCTCGTCGGTGCAGCAGTCGCACTTCAAGCCGGCTTCCATTGCCTCTACCAAGCGAGCACGCATAGCATCGTTGGCAAGAGTCATACCCAAACCATACTCGCAGAAGTCCTCGAAGAGTGAGTTACCCCATGCGGGACCACGACCATCGGCATTGGCAGTATAAGGAGTAGAAGGAACAGAACCAGAGTAGATAGATGAACAACCGGTAGCATTGGCAACCATCTCACGCTCACCGTAGAGTTGAGTAAGAAGCTTCACATAGGGAGTCTCACCGCAACCTGCACATGCACCAGAGAACTCAAACAAAGGAGTTGCAAATTGTGAGTTCTTGGGATTGCTCTTCACGTCAACAAGATTTTGCTTGCTCTTCACATTCTTCACGCAGTAATCCCAGTTAGCAGCCTCGGGAAGTTCGCCTTCGAGAGCCACCATAGTAAGGGCTTTACCCTCTTTGTTACCGGGACATACATCGGCACAGTTGCCACAACCAAGACAGTCGAGTACGCTCACTTGCATGCGGAAGTGCATACCCTTCATGGTTGCAGGAGCCTTCATCTCGATGGTCTCGAAGTTAGCACCGGCCAACTCTTGCTCGTCGAGTACAAAGGGACGTACACAAGCGTGAGGACATACAAATGCACACTTGTTACATTGGATACAGTTAGCGGCATTCCATGTGGGGACGAAAGCAGCTACACCACGTTTCTCGTACTTAGCAGTACCGGCTTCCCAAGCACCGTCTTCGTAGCCTACGAAGTCCGAAACCTTGAGCAAGTCGCCATCTTGTGCGTTGATGGGACGTACCACCTTGTTAACGAATTCGGGGTCGTTGTTTACGACAGCGGCATCATCGGCAAGCGAAGCCCATGCGGGGTCAATAGCGAGTTGCTTGTACTCATTACCACGGTCAACGGCAGCATAGTTCTTGTTAACGACATCCTCACCTTTCTTACCATAAGACTTAACGATAAATTTCTTCATTTGCTCGATAGCCAAGTCAACGGGGATAACCTCGGTGATGCGGAAGAAAGCCGATTGAAGGATTGTGTTAGTGCGGTTGCCAAGACCTATCTCTTGTGCAATTTGAGTAGCATTGATGTAGTAAACAGTGATGTTCTTCTCGGCGAAGTAACGTTTTACGCGGTTGGGAAGGTGCTTAGCCAACTCTTCACCACTCCACACTGTATTGAGCAAGAATGTACCGTTCTCGCGCAAGCCACGAGTTACATCGTACATGTTCAAGTATGCTTGTACGTGGCAAGCAACAAAGTTGGGAGTATTTACCAAGTAAGTAGAACGGATGGGGTTGTCACCGAAACGGAGGTGTGAACAAGTGAAACCACCCGATTTCTTCGAGTCGTATGCGAAGTATGCTTGGCAATATTTGTTGGTGTTATCACCGATAATCTTGATTGAGTTCTTGTTGGCACCTACAGTACCGTCAGCACCCAAACCGTAGAACTTAGCCTCATACATACCCTCACCACCGAGAGCGATTTCCTCTTTCAAGGGGAGTGATGTAAATGTCACGTCATCTACGATACCGAGAGTGAAGTGATCCTTGGGTTGAGCCATAGCCAAGTTCTCATATACAGCAAGGATTTGAGCAGGAGTAGTATCCTTTGAAGCCAAGCCGTAACGACCACCTACGATAAGGG
>JAGBHF010000050.1 GCA_017935645.1 Bacteroidaceae bacterium
ATACTCCTCCTCGTTAAAGAAGAAATCCTCTTTGCTAGGGTAGTCGGGCCAGATGTCCTCGATACATTCGTAGGTTTCGCCTTCGTCTTCCATTTCTTGGAGATTTTCTATTACTTCAAGGGGTGCACCCGAGCGAATTGCATAGTCGATAAGCTCTTCGCGGGTTGCGGGCCATGGGGCATCTTCGAGTTTCGAAGCCAATTCAAGTGTCCAGTACATTGTGTTATTTTTATGGGTTTTTATTATCAATTTTTTGGTTGCGCAAAAGTAGTACTTTTCATCGCATTTATTGCATTATCGTTACAAAAAAGCAATGAATAATAGCGGTTTTTTTGTTAAAATATTTAAAAACAGTGGCAAATCTTCTTCCTATCGCACGTCGGGGGCTATAACCACGGTGTAATGATGCGATGTGTCTCGTCGAGCAACCATTGCCAATGGGGGTGATTGCGCCACTTCGAGGGTATATCGTGGTGGCGTGTTTTGTCGAATATCTGACCACTTACGTTGCTATTGGATGCGCACAGAGCGCTGATGGCTCCTTGCTCGGGTGTGCTGATGATGGGGCGAAACAGACGGTCGGCAAGGGGGTCGAACCATGCGTCCATGTGTATCATGCCGGTATCGACTACACCGGGGTCGCCGGCATTGACGTGTATGCCTTGCGAGGTTAGCTCCTGTGCCAAGTGGGCGGTGAGTAGGGTGGTGGCCAACTTGGAGCGTGAGTAGGCCTTGAAGCGACCATAGTTATCGGGGGTGAGATTGAAGAAGTCGTGGTCGACCTTGCCTATATAGCGTGTGAGCGAGGTGGTGAATGTGATGTGTCCACCTTGCCTGATTGTGGGGACAAGCAGGCGCGTGAGTAGGTATGTGCCTACAAAGTTCACTCCCACGGTCATTTCAACGCCTTGTTGTGTTGCTTGGTAGTGCTTGAGCATGACACCGGCATTGTTGATAAGGGTGTCTATCTCGATATCCTCTCGGTGTATATCTTGTGCAAAGCGTGCCACACTGTCGAGCGATGAGAGGTCGAGCTGCATGATGCGCACCTTGCTGTTGCACTCGTCATTGAGTCGGTCGCACAGGGGGCTGTCCTTGGCAATGTTGCGACAAGCCATGATTACATTGTGCCCCTCACGGGCCAGTGCTCGTGTAATGGCTTGTCCTATGCTGCCTCCGGCACCTGTTACTATGGTGTAGCTCTTACTCATTTCACAAAGAATTTGCGTCTAATCCACATGCGTAGCGGGGGTGGCAACAGTGTGACAACAACGAGTCCTATATGATTGATAATGCCGGGCATTATCTGCTTGCGACGACCGAATGCTGCTCGCAGGGCTTTTCGTACAAGTTTCTCGGGTGTGAGCAGTACTCCGAGGTTTACGCCCAGCTTCAGCAGGTTGTCGGGCAGTCCCAGCAGGCGGGTGGCAACACCGCCCGGGCAGATGGTTGTGGCATATACGTTGTGGTCGTATAGTTCCCAATATATCGAGCGAGTAAATACTCGGATATAGGCCTTGGTAGAGGAGTATAGGGCAATGCCAAAGTTGGGTATATGTGCCGAGAGTGACGACATGTTGATAATCCAACCGCGACGGCGATTGCACATATCGACCGAGAAGTAACGACACATCTGTGTGAGGGTGATGACATGCAGGTTGAGCATTGCCTCGATGCGTGCGGGGTCGGTGGCGTTGACATCGCGGAACATGAACATACCGGCGTTGTTTACCAATATATCTATTTCGTGACCCTCTTGCAGGCACATGTCGTATAGTTCCTTGGCGGCTTCGGCACGAGCCAAGTCCATGCACACCGATGCTACTGCAACACCATATTTCTGCTTGAGTTCATCGGCAACAACGTGTATTTGTTCCTCATTGCTCACGATGACAAGCGCACAGCCTTTCTCGGCCAATTGGCGGGCATACTCGTATCCCATGCCCGAACTTGCACCTGTAACAAGGGCCTTGAGGGTTGTGAAATCGGGATATTTAACACAGCACATACGATGTTATCCTTTCTTTTTAATATCTTCAATTTCGCGAAGCAGGCAGGGAGGCAATGAGCCGTCGGGCATGTGACGGTGACATACCATATCGAGCGAATACATGCGTGCTATGCAATAGTTCACGTGGTCGCAACCACAGCGTTCACGGCCTTCGTCTTTCATGCGGTTGACAAAGTCGGGCTCGTTGATAAGGGCACGACCCATCTGTACGAATTGGAAATTGTTGTTGAGAACACGTTCGATGCCTTCACGCGATACACATCCTCCTACGTATATAAGGGGTAGCTTCAACGCTTCGCGGAACTTGAGCGCGTCTTCGAGGAAGTAACACTCCTTGAATGGCTCGGACTTAATCATGTATTTACCTACGGCCTTGACGCCATACTTGAGCCACCAAGGGTGCATGTAGTGTGTCATAGCCTTCAGGGGCATTGCACCACGCATTACCACCATAGGAGCGCGACTCACAAAGCCTGCACTGAGTACAAGCGCATGTGCGCCCAATCGTTCCAGTTCTTGGGCAATGGCAATGGCTTCGGGTATCTCTATGCCACCCTTAAATCCGTCGTACATGTTGGTCTTTACGGTTACAGCCATATCGGTTCCGGCAGCTTCCATTACCTCGCTCATGCACTCACGCATAAATCGCATGCGGTTGTCGAGTGAGCCTCCATACTCGTCATGGCGATGGTTGGTGTAGGGTGATAGAAACTGACTGATAAGGTATCCGTGACCGGCGTGTATCTCGACCGCGTCAAATCCCGCCTCGCGAGCCAGATTGACAGCTTTACCAAAATCCTTGGCCACCGAGATAATCTCACGCTTGTTCATGCCACGTACAATGGTAGGCGAGTATAGGTTAAATCCGGTCGAAGCACCGATGGGTATCTGTCCGGCAGTAGCGATGTGGGTCATGTTGCCACAGTGTCCCAATTGTATCGAGGCGGCTGCGCCGTGTGAGTGTATCGAGTCGGTAATGCGACGTAAGCCACTTACAATCTCGGGGCGCATCCACAATTGTGATTCAAAAGATAGTCCGCTACGTGACACCGATGCGTAGGCAAGAGTAGTCATACCTATGCCTCCGGCTGCAACACTTGTATGGTAGTTGAATAACTTTTCGGAAGGCGAATATTGCTCGGCCATACCCTCAAAGGCAGCCGAACGAATGGTACGGTTGCGTAGGGTGAGAGGGCCTATTTGTGCCGGCGTAAAGAGTAGCGAGTCGGCATACTTATTGTTTGTTTCCATAATCAATAAATGAAAGGAATGATACGTTTGCGCTGTTCGCGCGTAAATTCTTCACCAAATTCGTCGATGTAACGGTTGTATATCTTGTGAGCGCGGGGTGCAAGGTTGGCAAAGGTCCACCAAACAAAAACTAGACCTGCCCACGACCATGTGAGGATGGCAAATCCTATCCATTCGAGCAATTCGCCGAAGTAGTTGGCCGATGAAACATAGCGGAACATACCTCCGCGAGGTAGGTAGTGCTTGGTATCGCCCGGCTTGCGTAGGTGGCGAATGATGTGGTCGCTGTGCAAGTTGATACCCATGCCCATAAAGAATACAATAGTACCTATGACAAATTGAGGTGAGGTAAACCATGATGCAGTATAGTAGTCGCTCGGTGAAATGTAGAACAACCAACCACCTTGCATGAGGGCGTTGAGGGTGTTGAACAATACACCGCATAGCATGATGCTGATGGCCATGCGACTCTTGCCCTTGAAAAGGAGTGGGAAGATAAATGAGCGTTGGAAATAGTGTAGCTCGAACATAAGCAACATTGCCAAGCGCACAGTGTCGTTGGTGCGGTCGCTCATAATCCACAATACCAACATGGTGATAAACACGGGTGCTTCCATGATAATCCATCCCCAACGGTTTGATATTGATGGGCCCCATTTGGGACTGAAGAATACACCATATCCAGCCTTGATGAAGTATAGTGCTATGAATACAATAAGGGCTATCACCGACATAGCGATGAGAAACCCATTAAAGTAAATATCCATATCCATTATGTGTGTCGTTGTTAGTGATAAATTGCCCAAAATTACAAAAAAAATCCCAACGATGTGTCGTTGGGGTGCTATATCTCTTTGTTAATTTAACTAATATTTAGGGGAACTACGGTGGTTTAAATTCCAGTTAGGACCTTTCGTGCCTCTGAGGCATCGTGTTGCAGTGCGCATTTCAGCTCTTCGAGCGAGCCAAATCGTGTTTCGTGGCGAAGGAAAGCGACAAATTCAATTGCTATATCATGTCCGTATAGGTCGCCCGAGAAGTCAAAGAGATTGGCCTCTACCGAGATTGTTTCGTCGCCGGTAATGGTGGGGCGTTGGCCTATGTTGAGCATGCCACCATAAGTATCCCCGTTGGCAAGTGTGGCTTTAATGGCATATACACCCTTGGCGGGAAGAAGTTTGTGAGGGTCGCCGGGGGTAATATTGGCTGTAGGAAATCCTATGGTGCGACCTATTTTATGTCCGTTTACAACCTTGCCTTTGATAGTGTAGTTATACCCTAGCATGGCATTGGCGGTAGCTATGTCGTTGGCTTTGAGTGCACGACGCACTGCCGATGACGAAATTGTACCCTCCTCGATGATATACGGTTTTGCTTCAATAATCTCTACACCTATCTCTTTGCCATGTCGACAATAATCGGCAAAGCCCTCACTACGATTGTGCCCGAAACGGTGGTCGTAGCCGATGCACAATACGCGCACGTGGTACAGGTCGTGAAGCAGTGATATGAATTGATAGGCCGACAGTTGTGACAGTTCGCTATTGAAGTTGAGCACTATGGCGTTATCGATGCCGGTGTCGGCAAGGTGCGCCATGCGTTCGTTGTAGTCGGTGAGCAGTGGCATGATAGTCTCGGGGTGTAGCACCTCGCGGGGGTGTGTGGCAAAGGTGATTACACCCGTGTCCATACCTCTCTGGCATGCTATTTGTCGAACATACGCTATAAGCGAGCGATGTCCCAAATGCACGCCGTCGAACATACCTATTGTAGCGACAATGGGGCGTTCTATATTGTGAGGTTGGGTGATAATATTCATGCTATATAGTTTTGCGACTGCGAAGATACAACAAATGTAGGCAGTGAAGAAAAAAAGTAGGCTGATTTTGTAGAGAAAAGTCGGTAGGGCGGACAGAAGTAGGATAGAATCTGTACTTATATTATATGTGTCGATATGGATGGGGGATAAAAACTAATAAGGAGTTTCTTCACAGAAACTCCTTATTATTAGGTTTTCAATAGGTATTAATTTTAAGGTAAAAAAGATTGTTTTAGGTTAGTGCCACAAAGATAAGTTCTTTTTCCTTGTTAAAAGGATAAAAAAATATGTTCTATAGCAACTTTTTCGTGCCAAAATTATAAGAAATCTTTGTAAACTTTTTATAATCAGTTGCTAATATGTGAAACAGAGTGATATATTTTAATGTGAAATAAAGTTAAAACATTGCTTTTCGTCTATTATGTTACGATTTCTAAGTGGAAAATGTAATTATTCCTCTACGAAAAGGTCAATATAAAGATTGTTTCCGTCGAATGTTGCGTATGAAAAATGCTTAATCCAGTCGCCAAGTATCACCATGCGGTTGTTGCGTGTGAGCATAAGGTCGAGCAGGATGTGGCGATGACCGAATATGAGATATTCGGCATCATGCTCTTTGATATACTCTTTGGCAAACTGTACGAGGGGTTCGTGCTTCTCGCCACGGAAATGCTCTTCGCCCTTCTTGTCGTTTTTCTTACGGCTCGACGACGACCATTTGTGTGCCAATATCATCGTGAGGTCGGGGTGTATCCACGAGTAGCACCATTGTGCCACTTTGTTGCGGAATACCGACTGAATGAAGCGGAAACTCCATTTGCGCCTACCCACATCGTCACCGTGCGCAAGGAAAAACTTGTGCCCGTCTATATCCATTGTCTCGTGTGTGCGGTGTAGGGTTATGCCCAACTCGGCGGGTAGATAGTCAAATATCCATATATCGTGGTTGCCGGTGAACCAATGTATCTCTATGCCACTGTCGCTTAGCTCGGCCAACTTGCCAAGGAAGCGAACATAGCCTCGGGGTACGACATGACGATACTCAAACCAATAGTCGAGTATATCGCCCAATAGAATGAGGCGCTTGGCATCGTCTTTAATGGTGTTGAGCCACTCGATTACACGTTGTTCGCTTGTGCGTGTGTCCAGATAGCTCGCACCCAGATGCAAGTCGGATATAAAGTATGTCTTGTTGCGTTGGCTCATCTGTGGCGCGTAAATAGTTGATTATAAAAAACCAAGATCCAACTTGGCCTCTTCGCTCATCATGTCTTGATTCCACTCCGGCTCAAAGACGAGTTGAATATCGGCACACTCAATACCCTCGATACTCTCTACTTTCATGCGCACATCTTCTATAATGAAGTCGGCGGCAGGGCAGTTGGGGGCTGTAAGGGTCATGTCGATGTGCGCTGTAGTGCCTTCGATATCTACCTTATATATAAGGCCCAGATCATACACGTTTACGGGTATTTCGGGGTCGAACACCGTGCGTAACATCTTTACTATCTGTTCTTGTAGTTCTATTTCGTTGCTCATATTTTATGTTGTAATAATTTGGTGAACGAAGGTACAAATTATTTTTTGAAGAATGATCTTTTTTATAACGAAAAGAAAAAATATAGAATATTGCTTTGAATTATAATAAATATGTTTACCTTTGTCGAAATAATTATAATATCAACTTTAAAAATTTATGGATATGAAAAGAATTTTGGGAATTGTGATGGTGGTAGTCGCTGTGTTGGCTGCCCCTATGGCTCAAGCAGAGCTTAGATTAGGTGTTAAAGCAGGTGCAAATATTTCAAACTTCACTACACCCGACGAGAAACAACTCGATTTTAGTAACGCTTCATTGGCCAACTTTACAGGTGGTTTGACCGTAGAGTGGTTGTTCTTCGGAGGCTTGGGTGTTGATGCAGGTGTAATGTATACAGCCAAAGGTACTGAATATAAAGTAGGTGACGATGTTTTGTCGGGTGCTTACGAGAGCCTTATGGGTACTAACTCGGTAATGAAAGCTACTGTACACTACATCGAAGTGCCTATCAACCTTAAGTATAAGTTGAAAATAAAAGGTATCGAAGACCTCGTTGCTCCTTTCGTTTATGCCGGTCCGAGCTTTGCATTCAAGGTAGGCGAGGATGTTACTTTTGGTAACGACCTCTTTAAGGATACCGAAGTAAACTTTAACAATGTTGATGTGGCTCTCAATGTAGGTTTGGGTGTAGAGGTTATCAAGCACCTCAATGTAGCCGCTCAATATGGTTGGGGCTTGGGTAAAGTTATGGATTTGGACCTCGATGTATTGGGTCAAAAGGTCGAAGGTCTCGACATGAGAACAGGTGTGTGGACAGTAACTGTTGCTTGGATGTTCTAATCATTAATTAACCTATAAAGAAAACGCTTGGAGCAAAGCTTCAGGCGTTTTTTATGTATTATAGTAAATGTACTTGTCGTAGGTGAACAATGTGTTATTATTTGGGTTTTAGTTGATTGTTTTGGCGATTTTTTTTGTAACTTTGTGACACGAAAGTTTTGTGCACTAAACACTTATGGACAACATAGATATAAATGTAGCCCCGGAGGGGTTGGAGTATGGCTCTGATGCCATACGCACACTTGATTGGAAAGAGCATATTCGTCGCCGTCCCGGTATGTATATAGGCAAGCTGGGCGACGGCTCGCATAGTGACGATGGTATATATGTACTATTGAAAGAGGTGCTTGACAATGCCATCGACGAGTATATGATGGGCTTCGGTAAGCAGGTGCTTGTGGAGGTGAGCGACGGTAGTGTGTCGGTGCGCGACTTTGGTCGTGGTATACCTCTTGATAAGGTGCGCGATGTGTCGTCCAAGATGAATACCGGAGCCAAGTATGACTCAAAGGCCTTTAAGAAGTCGGTGGGTCTTAATGGTGTGGGTATTAAGGCTGTGAATGCGCTCTCAACCCATTTCTTTATTCAAGCCTATCGCGATGGTATGTGTAAGTCGATAAGTTATGCTTGTGGCGAGGTAGTCGAGGAGAGCGAGATAGTACCTACCGACGAGCCTAACGGTACATTGGTGCAGTTTACTCCCGATAATACGATATTTGTCGATTATGAATATAAGATTGACTATATCGAGCCACTTATCAAGAATTATGTGTTCTTGAATACCGGTCTTGCTATCATGCTCAATGGTCACAAGTACTTGTCACGTCACGGATTGGTAGACCTGCTCAATGAGTACATGACCTCCGAGCCTCTTTATGAACCTATACATCTTAAAGGCGATGATATTGAGGTGGTTATAACCCATACTAATCAGTATGGCGAGGAGTACTATTCGTTTGTAAACGGACAGCACACGACGCAAGGTGGTACACACTTGGCTGCCTTCAAGGAGGCTATAGGTCGCACTATCAAGGAGTTTTATAGCAAGGGATTTGAATATACCGATATTCGCAATGGTATTGTGGCCTCTATCAGTGTAAAGGTTGAAGAGCCTGTGTTCGAGTCGCAAACCAAGACGAAACTCGGCTCGCGCGATATGGGTCCTGAGGGCCCTACTGTCAATAAGTTTATTAATGACTTCTTGAAGAAAGAACTTGACAACTATCTGCATATCAATGGCGATACAGCCGAGGTAATGTTGCGTAAGATTGCCGAGAGTGAGCGCGAACGCAAAGCGATGGCAGGCGTGGCCAAGTTGGCACGCGAAAAGGCCAAGAAAGTGAGCCTTCATAACCGCAAGTTGCGCGACTGTCATATACACTACAACGATGCCGAGAATCGTCGTAAGAATGCCGTTGATCGTCGAGAGGATAGTTGTATCTTTATCACCGAGGGTGACTCGGCTTCGGGTACAATAACACAGGTACGCGATGTAGAGACTCAGGCAGTATTCAGTCTGCGCGGTAAGCCTCTCAACTGCTTCGGTTTGACACAGAAGGTAGTGTATGAGAATGATGAGTTTAATCTCCTGCAAGCCGCGCTCAATATCGAAGAGGGCTTGGATGGGTTGCGTTATAACAAGGTGATTATTGCCACTGATGCCGATGTTGATGGTATGCACATACGATTGCTGTTGCTTACCTTCTTCTTGCAATTCTTCCCCGATTTGGTTAAGAAAGGTCACGTATATGTGTTGCAAACACCCCTGTTCCGTGTGCGCAACAAGCACTATCAACCCAAGAAAGAACCTAAGCGTAAGCGTCTGAAGAAGGGTGAGGTCCCCGAGGCGGAAGTCCCCGAACAATTGCCCGGTCAGGAGGTCTATTATTGCTACACCGAGGAGGAGCGTCAGGCTGCTATCGACAAGTTGGGCAGTAATGCCGAGATAACCCGATTTAAAGGTCTGGGTGAGATATCGAAGGATGAGTTCAAAGGCTTTATCGGTAAGGATATTCGCCTCGACCGTGTGGTGTTGCGCAAAGAAGACTTGGTAAATAAGCTCCTTGAGTACTATATGGGTAAGAATACCATGGAGCGCCAATCATTTATTGTAGATAATCTGGTAGTAGAAGATGACACAGAGTTGTTGTAAACGAGTAGCAATATTCCCGGGTACGTTCGACCCCTTTACAAGAGGTCATTACTCGGTGGTGCGTCGGGCATTGTCGATGTTTGACGAAGTGGTGATAGCCATAGGTGTCAATGCCTTGAAGCGTCCGATGTTTACCATAGAAGAGCGCATGGCGATGCTCGAGTCGCTCTTTGCCAATGAGCCTCGTGTGAAGGTAATATCGTATAGCGGTCTTACGGTCGATGTGGCTCGCGAGTGTGGTGCGCAATTTATGTTGCGAGGTGTGCGTTCGGTTATAGACTTCGAGTATGAGCGTTCTATTGCCGATGTTAATCGCGAAATATCAGGCTTAGAGACGGTCATGTTGTTTACCGAGCCGATGTATGCACATATCAGTTCGTCGGTAGTGCGCGAGTTGATAAGCTACGGGCGTGATGTGACGGCTTTTGTACCCGAGCAAATGAAGTTGCCCGTGCGATAAAACAAAAAAAACAAGCATAGAAATGAAAAGAATATATAGTGCGATTGTCTGTCTGGTTATCTCTCTTGTTCTTGGAGAAGTATCGGCACAGATAAGCGATGCCATGCGCAAGTTGAATACGGCTGTGTTTGCTGTGCGCGAGTTGTATGTCGATACGGTTAACGAAACCAAGATGGTGGAGGATATGATTAACCACATGCTCCATGAACTCGACCCCCACTCGTCATATACTACAGCCGAGGAGACCAAAGAACTCAATGAGCCGTTGGAGGGTAACTTCAGCGGTATAGGTATACAGTTCAATATCGATAACGACACGTTGTTGGTGGTGCAAATCATATCGGGAGGCCCGTCGGAGCGTGTGGGTATGCAAGCCGGCGACCGTATTATTGCCGTAAACGACAGTGTGATAGCCGGAGTAGGGCTTAAGACCGCCGATGTGCGCAAATTCCTGCGTGGACCGGAGGGTACAAAGGTCGATGTGCGCGTGTTGCGTCGTGGTGTTGCCAAGCCTATCGACTTCCGCATTACCCGTGAGCAGATACCCATCTATAGTGTTGATGCCTCTTATATGGTCGACGATAAGACCGGATACATCCGTGTGAGTCGTTTTGCCGCTACAACGCACGACGAAATGGTCGAGGCCATGCAGAAGTTGAAGAAGCAAGGCATGACGCAACTCATTCTCGACTTGCAAGACAACGGTGGCGGGTACTTGATGAGTGCCGTATATATGGCCAATGAGTTCTTGGAGCGCGGACAGCTTATTGTATACACCGAGGGCGATAAGTCTCCCCGCAGTGATGCCATTGCCGAAGCACAAGGCTCGTTTGTAAAGAACAAGTTGGTAGTATTGGTAGATGAAGGCAGTGCCTCATCGAGCGAAATTGTATCGGGAGCGTTGCAAGACTGGGATAGAGCAGTACTTGTTGGCCGTCGCACCTTTGGCAAGGGCTTGGTACAACGCCCCATACCCTTTGCCGATGGCTCCATGATACGACTCACCGTTTCGCGCTACCATACACCTGCAGGACGTTGCATACAGAAACCCTACGACAAGGGACAAAAAGAGTATTATAAAGATATATACGACCGCTACAAACATGGTGAGTTGATGCATGCCGATAGTATCCAATTTGCCGATTCGTTGCAATATAAGACACTCGTTACCGGTCGCACCATATATGGTGGCGGAGGTATCATGCCCGATGTGTTTGTGCCTCTCGATACCACACTCTATACCGACTATCACCGCGATATAGTAGCCAAGGGTACATTGAGTCAGTTTGCCATGAAGTATATCGATAAGCATCGCAAGAAGTTGGAGAAGCAATACAAGGATATCGAATCGTATATAGCCGGCTTTGAGGTAGATGATAAGATGTTGACCCAACTCAAAGAGGCCGGAGATGCCGATAAGGTAGAATACGATACCGATGAGGCAGCCAAGTCGCGCGATATGATAGCCCGCCAACTCAAGGCCCTCATCGCCCGCGACCTTTTCGACATGAGTGCCTACTTCCAGGTAATGAATCCCATTGACCCTGTATATCTCAAAGGTATTGAGATAATCAACGACGACGAGCAGTATAATAGATTGTTAGGAAGATAGCTTGCAATTTAATTTTTGCTATATACGTATTTTTATAAACATTTTATTGTTTTTTATCGGATCGTAATATAATGTTATGAAATATCTGATTTTGTTGGGGCTTTTCTCATGTGTGACAACCATGCTAAGTGCGCAGGATAATTACGTTCCAAGTGCCAATATATTAATAAATGTACCCGAGATACCACTCGTGTCGCGTGTGACGATAGATTATACAAATGTATATGAGAATAAAGAGCATGTGATATACAATTTTGAGTATAAATGGACTCAAAATAATACAAATGTCGTTTATGAAGATTTATGGAATGATTATTATGCAATATTCGACACAAATGGAGATGTTGTATATTATGAAAGTAAATCAAAAACATACCCGTACCCATATCAGATTCAAGATACCTATGAATATGATTCTCAGCATAGGGTTATTAAAAGAGAAAGCGGAGAGAGTGTGCGAACAATAGCATATTATACGAATAGTGATACTGATTCGGTTGTTACATGGTCTTATGAATCATTATTAGGTGATTGGCTAAAAATAGAAAAAGAGGAAATCAAATGCTCTGATTCTTATTTTGATAGAGTTTTTTACACCTATAATAATGAGACGAAAAGCTATGATTACAAATTTACTAATAGAAATTATCTTGACAGTGAAGGTCGAGTTGTCAAATCAATGGATATAGATAGTTCCGCAGGAAGCACATATGAATACATCTACGAAGAAAATGGATATACAGAGTTGATAACATACTACGGTGGCAACCATGCAAATTTCAAAAAAGAATATGTGTATAATAACGAGGGTGATGTTAAATCATATTACTACTACGAATGGGTAAACGATAGTTATTGGAAACCCTGCATCATGACCGAATATACTTATAATTATATAGCTGCTTTAATAAAAGATGTAGAGCAGGATAGATATTTTTATATTCAAGGATATGATTTGTTATTTGCCGATAATATTGATGTAGAGGTGTCTATCTATACATTAAAGGGTGTTTGCATTTTCAGCGGCAAAGTGCCTTGTGGCAAGATAATATCGCTCCCGGCTGAAGATAGTATTTATATCCTAAGAATTGGCAATAAGGTTTGTAAGATTCTGTGCGGGCGTTCGAGGCCTTAAGGGGCTTTAATGGCTTTGCGTAAGACTCCAAGGGGGCTAAAAGCTCCTTGGAGTCTTAAATAGTTGTTGCTCTTTACTCCTCGTCGGTGTACCAGCGTGAGTACATGAGGTAGTTGCGGGCGATTTTTTGATTCATCTCTTTCGATTGCTCGGGGTCTACCATCTTGACGAATTTGGCAGGTGCACCGGCCCACAATTCACCGGGTTTGATGACGGTCTTGCTCTTTACTACCGAGCCGGCTGCTACGATAGCACCTTCGCCTACTACTGCATAGTCGAGCACTACAGCGCCCATGCCTATGAGTGCACCATCGTGGATGTCGGCGCCATGGATGGTCACGTTGTGGCCTATAGACACGTCGTCGCCGATGTGGATGGTAGACTTCTCGTAGAGGGTGTGCAATACCGAGCCGTCTTGTACATTGACGCGGTTGCCTATGCGTATCGAGTTGACATCGCCACGCAATACTGTTCCGTACCAGATGCTGCAGTCGTTACCTATCTCTACGTCGCCGATGACGGCGGCATTTTCGGCGAGGAATGTACCCTCGCCAATCTTGGGTGTAAACCCGCGAACTTTTCTTATAATTGCCATATTGAGTATTTTATATTTGTTGTTTGTGTCTTAAATAGCCGATGTAGCCTCACGCAACCATTCGCACTCTTCCGATGTTAGCGACGACTTGAGCTTGTCGTATACCATGCGGTGGTAGTCGTTGAGCCATGCAATTTCGTAGGGTTGCAGTATAGTCATGTCCAATGCGCGCTTGTCGAAGGGGAAGAGTGTAAGCGGTTCGAAACGATAGAACTTGCCGAACTCGCTCTCTTGGGCAAGAGTGGTGAGCACAAGATTCTCGTGACGGATGCCATATTCGCCGGCACGATATAGACCCGGCTCGTTGGAGGTAATCATGCCCGGCATGAGTGGAGTGGGATTCTCTTGCAGACGTATGCTTTGCGGGCCTTCGTGTACATTGAGGAAGTGGCCTACGCCGTGTCCTGTGCCGTGCAGATAGTTGAGACCATCTTTCCAGAGAGGCATGCGTGCAATGGTGTCGAGTTGAGCACCGCGAGTGCCTTCGGGAAATTGGCAGCGCGAGAGGGCAATATGACCCTTGAGCACGAGGGTGAAATCACGTTTTTGCTGGAGGGTGAGTGTGCCCAATGATACGGTGCGTGTGATGTCGGTAGTGCCATCGAGGTATTGTGCTCCCGAGTCGACCAGTAAGAATCCCTTGCGACGAATAGGTACATTGCTCTCGGGGGTTGCCGAGTAGTGTACAATGGCGCCATGTTCGTTGTAACCACAAATGGTACTGAAGCTCTCGTCGACAAAGAGATTTTGCTCGGCGCGGAATGCTCGTAGTTGTTGGGCTGCGCTTATTTCGGTAGCTGTTCCCAAGTCGATGTTGCTATCCAACCAACGGAAGAAACGCACCAATGCCACACCGTCGCGCACCATGGCTTGGCGTATGCCGGCTATCTGTGTTTCGTTTTTGATGGCCTTGAACATGGCTATCGGGCCATTTTCGCGGACAACGGTTGTATTGAGCTTATTATATAATGTATAGTTGAGCTTAGCGGGATTGATGCTCACTTTTTTGTCGCGAAGTGATGCGGCAAAGTCAAACACAGCCTCGTAAGGCATTTGCTCGACACCAATAGCGCGAAGGTGCGCTCTATTCTCCTCATTAAGTTTTTCGCTTCTCACAAAGAGTATGCTACGCTTGTCGTCGATATAGGCGTAGGCATAGGTCATAGGGTTGTAGTTGACATCCTTTCCGCGGATGTTGAACAACCAAGCGATATCGTCAAGAGCCGATAGCAAGAGTGCATCGGCGCCACTATCCTTGATAGCTTGCATGACGCGCATGATTTTCGATGTGGCATTCTCGCCACAATACTCCAAGTCGTGTCCGAAAAACGGAGTGTTGGGTAGTGTGGGGCGATCTTGCCATATCTTGTCGAAGGGTGTGAAGTCGGTAACGAGCGATATGCTGTGCTTTTCAAAGAAACTTATCATGCTCTCTACACTTGTGGTGCTGAACAGTGTGCCGTCGATAGCTACGGTAGCACCGGCAGGTAGTACGGTCGACAGCCACGCTTCGATTGATGGTGTTTCGGGAAGTCCATCTTTAAATAGGACAAATCCCGAGTCGGCCAACTGCTCGTCGGCTTGCAAGAAGTAGCGCGAGTCGGTCCACAATCCGGCCTTGTCGGTAGTAACAACAGCAGTACCGGCCGAGCCGTTAAAGCCACTAATCCAAGTGCGACAACCCCAATGGTCGGCATAGTATTCGCTCTGGTGGGGGTCGGTACCCGGTATGATAAAAGCATTGATGTTGTGTTGAGCCATTTCGGCACGTAGAGCCTCTAAACGAGGCAGGGTATTCTTACTCATACATTATATAATATAGATTGGTCGAAAATATACAACGTTGCATGGACGAGTAATGTTGCTAAAAAGACCTTGCCACAATGCAATATTGCAACGCAAAGATACTTATTTTGTTTGAATTGAGGAGTAAAAGAGTACTGAGATTGTGAAAACAAAGCCCACGAAAAGCCCTGTATATAGTCGTAAAATGGGTGTTGAGGATAAAAAATGAGAAAAAACTGCGATTTTCCACTCGGATGTTTTGTTATTCAAGAAACAATGTGTAATTTTGCCCCACATTTTCCGAGACTGAAAGAAATTAAAAAATAATATAATTACAACTATGATCGTAGTACCCGTAAAAGAAGGCGAGAACATTGAGAAAGCCTTGAAAAAATTTAAAAGAAAATTTGAGAAAACTGGAGTAGTAAAAGAATTGCGTAGCCGTCAAGCTTTTGAAAAGCCCTCTGTTACAAATCGTAAAAAGATGATGCGCGCTATTTACGTTCAACAACTTCACAGTGTAGAGGATTAAATTTTTGCTAAAAAATTTGCATTTCTCGGAACAACTTCTTAAATTCGTAGCGTTGGTAATTTGACTCGCTACTATGAATGTAGAATCGTTTCTAAGGTATTTGCGGTATGAGAAGAATTACTCTTCTTATACCGTTTTGTTTTATAAAAAAGACTTAGAGCAGTTTGTAGAATTTCGTAGAGGGTTGCGAAGCGATGCCGAGGTGATGCCGGTCGAGAGCGACGACGTGCGCAATTGGATAATATCGCTGAGCGAACAAGGAATGTCCCCACGGACTATAAGTCGCAAGATTTCGGCTTTGCGCTCCTACTATAAGTTTGTGCAGAGTAGGGGCGAAGTGGTGGATAATCCGGTTGTCGGGGTCAAGTTGCCTAAGACCCGAAAGACTCTGCCTTCGTTTGTTCGCCCTGAGCGAATGGAGCAGTTGCTCGATGCAGATGTCTCGGTAGACGACTTTGAGCTGATGCGCGATAGGCTTATAGTGGCAATGCTTTATGAAACCGGCATGCGTCGCGCCGAGCTGATAGGCCTGCAAGATGTGGCTGTGGATAATAATACCTGCGAGTTGCGGGTGCTCGGTAAGCGCAATAAGGAGCGAGTGATACCCTATGGTCGTCAATTGCAAGAGGCGATAAGTGTATATCGAGCCAAACGCAATGAAGTGGTGGGTGAGACAAAGTATTTCTTTGTTCGCAAGAATACAATGCCGATGTACGATAAGCTTATATATAATATAGTACATCGCGCCTTGGGAGAGGTGTCGACCTTGGCCAAAAAGAGCCCCCACGTCTTGCGACACAGCTTTGCCTCGGCAATGCTCAATGACGGAGCGGGCATAAATAGCGTGAAAGAGCTTTTGGGACACAGTTCATTAGCATCGACAGAAGTATATACACATATTACTTTTGAAGAATTAAAACAAAGTTATAAACAAGCCCATCCACGGGCAGAAAAAAAAGGAGGACATTATGGACGTTAGAATTCAAGCGATTCACTTTGACGCAACAGCGCAACTCGAATCATTTATCCAAAAGAAAGTGTCTAAGCTAAGCCGTTTTCATGATGGTATTATGGAAGCCGAGGTGACATTGAAGGTTGTAAAACCCGAGACCTCGATGAATAAAGAGGCTGCATTGAAACTCCTTTTAGCCGGAAATGAGGATCTTTTCTCAAGCAAAGTAGCCGATACATTTGAAGAGGCTGTAGACCTTGCGGTAGAGGCATTAGAGCGTCAATTGGAAAAGACAAAGAAAAAAAAGTAAGCCTTTGAGTAAAAAAATGCTGAAAATATTTTTGTGGATTAAAAATAATATCTAACTTTGCACCCGCTTGACAATGGAAAAATCCTGTCGAGCGGTGCATTTTGCCTCTTTAGCTCAGTTGGCCAGAGCACGTGATTTGTAATCTCGGGGTCGTTGGTTCGAATCCGACAAGAGGCTCAAAAGGAATGGCTTAAATGCACTTCGGGCGAATACCAGAGTGGCCAAATGGGGCAGACTGTAAATCTGCTGGTTTTTACCTTCGGTGGTTCGAATCCATCTTCGCCCACAAGAAAGTTGCGGAAGTAGCTCAGTTGATAGAGCATCAGCCTTCCAAGCTGAGGGTCGCGGGTTTGAGCCCCGTCTTCCGCTCAAAAATATTGCCAATGTAGCTCAGCGGTAGAGCACTTCCTTGGTAAGGAAGAGGTCACGGGTTCAAGTCCCGTCATCGGCTCAAAGAAGTACAACATTTAATAAAGAACAAAACTATG
>JAGBHF010000051.1 GCA_017935645.1 Bacteroidaceae bacterium
AGAAAACCTTTTGACAGCAAAGAGCATAAACCCTTTGAACGAAAGGATAGAAAACCCTTGGGCGAGAAGGAGCGCAAACCTTACGGCCTACGCGATGATAAAAAAGGTGTAGCACATGGCGAAATGCGTCGATATGAAAAGCGTGAGCGCCCTACTCTATCCACCAACAACAACATCGAGGAGCGCATGCCCAAAAAGACTACCGCCGGTAGCCGTACACGTACACGCAAGAATAATAACGAAAACAAATAATACAACATACACATGAATATACTACTCTTAGGTTCGGGTGGCCGCGAATGTGCCATCGCTTGGAAATTGGCTCAAAGCCCTCGTTGCGAAAAACTCTTTATCGCACCCGGTAATGCCGGCACAGCCTCGTTGGGCAAGAATATCAACATGTCGGCAACAGATTTTGAGGCAGTAGCAGCCTTCTGTACCGATAATAACATCAACATGGTAGTGGTAGGCCCCGAAGATCCCTTGGTAAAAGGTATCTATGACTACTTTGCCAACACACCGGCCATCAGCCATATACCTGTTATAGGCCCATCGAAAGAAGGAGCACAACTTGAGGGTAGCAAAGACTTTGCCAAAGCCTTCATGATGCGTCACAACATACCCACAGCACGTTATCGTAGCTTTACGGCCGATAACATCGAAGAGGGATATGCCTTCCTTGAGAGCCTTCAAGCACCCTACGTACTCAAAGCCGACGGATTGGCAGCCGGTAAAGGTGTGCTCATACTCCCTACCCTCGACGAAGCCAAGCGCGAGCTGCGCGCCATGCTCGATGGTATGTTTGGCAATGCCAGCGCAACAGTGGTTATCGAAGAGTTCCTCTCGGGCATAGAGTGCTCGGTATTTGTACTCACCGATGGCAATAGTTACAAAATATTGCCCGTAGCCAAAGACTACAAGCGTATAGGCGAAGGCGATACCGGATTGAACACCGGTGGTATGGGAGCTGTATCGCCCGTTCCTTTTGCCAATGAAGAATTTATGCAAAAGGTGGAACAACGCATTGTAATACCCACTATCGAGGGTCTGAAAAAAGAGAATATCGAGTATCGCGGATTTATCTTCCTTGGTCTTATCAACGTAGAGGGCAATCCCATGGTGATAGAGTATAACGTGCGCATGGGCGACCCCGAAACCGAAGTTGTAATGCCCCGCATAGCCTCGGACTTGGTAGACATACTTGAAGGTGTAGCCACACAAACACTCGACCGTCGCACCCTCGAAATAGATGCTCGCACAGCTGTTACTGTAATGTTGGTATCGGGTGGATATCCGGGTAGCTATGAGAAGGGAAAAGTGATTACAGGTCTCGAAAACGTAAAAGAGAGCATACTATTCCACGCCGGTACTGCCGAAAAGGATGGTAATATAGTCACTTCGGGTGGTCGCGTTATTGCTGTAACTTCCTACGGTGCTACTCGTCGCGAGGCACTCGACACATCATACCGCTCGGCCGGTCTCATCGAGTTTGATGGTAAATACAACCGTCGTGATATAGGTAACGACCTCGAAAAACTCTAATAGAGATTGAATAATAAAATTATACATATTATCATGCCGGTTGTTGCCACACTGCTATTTGTGGTAATAGCCGGTATGATGATGTTTGACGATACTGTAGGCTCAGTAAGCAATTACAACGGTATCGTAACCGGGTGGGGAATATCACCCATACATAACAGCATGATAGGAGTGGTGCTCAACAGTGCAATAGTGCTACTTATAGCATCGCTACTCACATATATAGCCACACACTTCCAACTTGTCAAGGAGAAAACACTCCTTCCCCTACTCTTTTTCTTGTTATTTCAACTGCTGACTCCCGCATTGGTCAATCAGTTTGAACCCACACACATCCTCTGTTTAGTCGCCTTCACATTAGTGGGCACACTATACGCCGGTTATCAAGAAAAACATGCCACAGAAAAAGGATTTATCATAGCCTTTATACTGTCGACCGTATCATTGGTAGAGGCACACATACTATATCTATTACCAATATTGGTTGTAGGTATTATACAGATACAGGCAGCCTCATTACGCACCTTTGCTGCTATGGTTGTGGGGTTAATTACTCCTTATTGGATAATATGGGGATTGGGGCTGGTAGAACTCTCGCAATTCGACTTTTCGACACTTGCCATACCACTACAGTTACCAACAATTGACGCGCGTTTACTACCCATAGCTGTAGTTATCATGATAGGATTAATAACCGGTATAGGTAACTTGTACAACGCCTTCAATGAGAAAATATATACACGCGCAACCAATGGATTTATCAATCTCCTATCGAGCTATATAACCATATTGCTTGTTATAGACAATGCGCACTTCATACAATACCTGCCTATACTCAATGGATGTGTAGCACTACAAGCCTGCTACTACTTTAGCTCACACACCTCACGCACCACATCTATTGTATATTATACCCTCGTAACACTGCTTATAACATGGGTTGGCTGGATATATTGGGGTAATTATCCTTTTCTGTAAGAACTATCCTGCAACAGCTTAATAATACCTCGACGAATAGAATGAAGACCAAATTCGTCGGGATTGATATCTTCGGGAGCTATCCATTGCAACGAAGCAACATCGTCATTACTACTGAATGTAATAGAACTATCTACCCTTACTTCATAGAAAAGATCCATTGTGTGAATATCTATGCCCGAATAGGGGTATATATTAGGCTCTGAGAAGAGATAACGAGCCGAGTGGATAGATATACCTGTTTCTTCCAAAACTTCGCGACAGAGCGATTCTTCGGCTGTTTCGCCACACTCGGTAAATCCACCCGGTAAATCAAAGGTTCCCATGGCCGGCTCATGTGCACGACGCGCCACCAATAAGCGTCCCTTTTCGTCACGTATCACAGCTACTACCGATGCCCGAGGATTGAAATAATAAACAAACCCGCACGACTCACATCGCTTGGAAGAAGCATTATTAACTACAAAGTGAGGCGCACCACAAATAGGGCAGAAGCGGAATTTATCTAACGGGTGTTTCATAATATTGATATTACATTGCAATAGTAAAAGAGGAGACACAAAGCCTCCTCTTGTATATCATGCTTATTGTGTATATTAATTTACAATCATAACCTTGGCAACAACACCGCTTGTACCACCACTTTGCGATGCATAAATCAAATATACACCGGTCTTAACACGCTCACCCGAGGCAGTGCGACCATCCCATAGATATGTACCACCATTAGAATAACCTTCGCTAAACAAGTTGCCGGCAACATCGGTGATTTTTACCAATGAGTTATCCATAAGACCTTGAACGGTAATCCAACCTGTATAATCGGGGCGCACAGGATTGGGGAATACAACAACATCGTTATAATCCTCGGCAACCTCCGACACATCCGAACGATACGAAGCAACACCTTTATCGGTAGCAATAAACAGCTCACCGGTAGCATCGTCCATATCCATGTCGTATATCAGGTTTGATGGAATCATACTGTTGTCGGTAGTGTGATTTTCGAGAATTTCTGTTCCATTTTCGTTTACCAAATACAAACCCGATGATGAGGTTGCCAACCACTTACGATTGGCACCATCAACAACAATATCGTTCACCGACTCGTCCTCGAGAAGATAATCGGCATAGTTTGTACCATCATTACGCGGAACTTTAACACGGGTACAACGATAGTTACTATTCATTATGTTCGATAGGTTGCTAAGAATAATAGGACCTGCCGATGTACCTACCCACACATCACCATTATTATCCTCTTCGGCGGTATAGAAATATAGTACGCCATTGCCAAACGAGCCACCATCTTGGTCGGGGAAAGTCGAGAATATGCGCATCTCACCGGTATTACGATTCAATACAGTGATACGTGTGGGACTTACTTGCTTACCATGAATTACAAATACATAGGGCGATTTTTGGCAAACCATAAGGTTACAAGTAAAACTCAAATTGGCACCTACATCGTAAGTAACCCAATCACCGGCTGTAACTGCAGCAGGGTCTTTAATTTTCTTATAGGCAGGTAAACAAGATAACAATGTATTATCATGCTTACTATTATTCACCATAAGAGTCCACAAATTTCCATCGGCATCGAAGCGGGTAAAACCATCCATCATACACCATTGAATAGCCAGATTGGAGTTACTCTCATTATAATTACCAACATATTTTGTTCCATTAAATTTGTGGAGACCATCAAACCAAGAACCAACGTAGAATACCTCACTACTATCGGGGTCGAAGGCCATATTATAAGAAGAACGTAAAGCACCTTTTGAAGAGGTGTTACCTCCGCGAGCAACATTATCTAATGTCAAATCGGACCATTGATATTTGCTCAAATCATACACGCTTATGGCAGTATTGGCATACATTTCAACAGAGTGATTATAAGGACCCATATTCTTGATATAGACCTTACCATTGTGTACCTGCACATTTTGAGGCACTGATACACTCGATGTATTGTAAGCAAAGGGTTGAATTAAAAACTCTACAGTGCCACCAGAATACTGGAAGTTAGAAACACCTGCTGCACTACAACACCACACACTGTTTTGCGCATTGTAAGATGAATAGTAACCATCCTTTATTTCAGCCTTGTCGGTTGATTTAACCTCCAATACATTAATTTGATTATCGGCAAAAACATCGCCCGAAACAAAGCGGATATTGTTACTGAATGAGATAAGATGGCCTGTCTTGGTCTTATTTATATGTTTGGCATAATAATAGTTGGTAGTTTGTTCGGTAATGGTACTGCTCTCAACATTTATTATATAAGACTTCTCATTGCAGGCCAACAAGGCTTGCTCTTGGTTGAAAGTATACATGTGGCTCACCTTATCAACAACAACAGAGCCCATATCGATAGGAATCCACACATTACCGAAATTATACATGCCCGACTGTATCTTGGCAGCGTACATTGTGTTATCTACAAGAGCTATCAACTTACTGCCCACTTTCAAAATCTTTGAGAAAGACTTTTCGTATATATAAGATTCATATACCTCGTGCTTTGTATCGTTAAGAATAACCAAGCCGAAATCGGTAGCCAAATAAATTTTATTATCACCAAAAGCCACATCATTGATAGACTTAGAATACATCATAATGGTATTCTTCAAGTCGGGGATATTTACCACTTTTTTATTGTCATAGATAAGGTCTATGTTTGAGTTATTATACACAATCATAAGATACCCGTTATCGTAGTTGTAGTAAATATTCTTGATACCATTATCCGATAGATAGTTTCCTGAATTATAGGTTTCTATCTCGCCGGTAGTCTTGTCGTATGAAAAGAGATTTTCGCCGGAAATATAGTATACTTCGTCATATACCGACTCGTATATAATACCCGACTGAGCCGATTTTGTGGGATAAAGATGCCATTGTCCCACTGCTTGCTGTGCCTGTAACAACACCGTTACACAACACATAAGTGCTACTGTTAATAATTTTTTTATCATACAACAATATTATATTCTAAGTAAATATTCTATCAATTTTTGCACAGCTATTGCACGGTGACTTATCTTGTTTTTCTCTTCGCTGCTCATCTCGGCAAAAGTTACATCATAACCACAGGGTACAAACAATGGATCATATCCGAATCCATTGCAACCACGCAATGTGTCTATAATATTACCTTCTACGCAGCCTTCAAAAAAACGTTCTTCATCACCGGCTATATAAGCTATACATGTTCTAAATCTTGCCGAACGTTCTTCTTTACCCTGCATTTCATGCATGAGTTTCTCTATATTGCGTTGCGAATTGGAAGGTTCCCCTGCATAACGCGCCGAGAATACACCCGGTGCATTATTTAAGGCTGTAACTTCCAATCCCGAATCGTCGGCAAAACAATCGTATCCGTAGTTATCCTTTATATATCGTGCCTTGGAAATAGCATTTTCTTCAAAGGTCATTCCATTTTCAGGTATATCTTCGTTACAGTCAATATCCTTTAAACTCAATACTTGGAAATAATCGCCAATCATGGCTCTTACTTCCTCGAGTTTATGTTGATTATTGGTTGCAAATACTATCTTTCTCATTTTCGGTACTTGTATATAAATAGATAACGGTAAAAAAACATTTTTATTTTTATGACTTTATTTTATCAAAACCTTGACCATATACAGCCGATACAGCCGATTGTGAAATAAAGGCATTATTATCAATGTTTTTAATAAGGCGTTCTATTTGTGTTATTTGAGTACGTTTTGCTACCACAACAAGCACTTTTTTAGGCTTCTTGGTATACCAACCCATACCATCCAATACTGTTACACCACGTTGCAATTCGTTGCTTATACTTTCGGCTATATCCTCCCATTTATCAGAGAAAATAAGAAGTTGAACCGAAGCACGTATACCGTTGATAATCATATCACATACGGTAGTGGTAATGAACATGATAATGTAACCGTAAATAACACGTTGTACATCATGGAATACAAGATAAGATGATGAAATAATAATAATATCGATGTATAACAACATCTTACCAAAACTTACATTGCGATATTTATTGACCATAGCGGCAATAATATCGGTACCACCGGTGCTACCATTTGAGGTAAATACTACTCCAAGACCTATACCACACAAGATACCACCTATAACCGATGCCATAAATGTGTCGCCTTGTACAAGACCATTAGGTATCCATAAAGGCAAAACGTGCAAGAATAACCAGCAGAAGAATACTCCGAAAATGGTTCTGATACAGAATTTGAGACCCAAAATTTTGAGTGCAAAAATGAGTAATATAACATTGGCTACAGCATAAGTAACATCAACAGGGGGTGTTCCGAATGCATAATATATAATTGATGCCAAACCTGTTACAGCTCCTGTTGTCAATTGGTTAGGAATAAGAAAACCTTGCCATGCCAACGCATAACTAAAAGAACCTAAAATTATAAATAGGAAATCTTTTAATTGAAACCAAATGTTGTTTTTCAATTCTTTTACCATAGTTCTATTAAATTACAATATTTACAATTTTATTGGGTACTACAATTACTTTTTTGGGTGTTTTACCTTCCATCCAACGAGCCGACGACTCATGTTCAAGTGCCATCTTTTCTACATCCTCACGTGATGTACCTGAAGCTACTTCCATATTGAAACGAGCCTTACCATTGAATGATACTGCATAGGTTACACTATCCTCTTTGAGATAATCTTCGTTAAAGGCAGGCCATTGTGCATCGCATACCGATGTTGTATTACCTACTATATGCCACAACTCCTCAGCAATGTGAGGTGCAAAAGGTGCTATAAGTACTGCCAATGTTTGCAATACCTCACGACTGTTGCATTTCAATGATGTAAGTTCGTTTACACATATCATAAATGCACTTACCGATGTATTGAATGAGAAGTTTTCAATATCCCAAGTAACTTTCTTAATAAGTTTGTGTAATGACTTAAGCTCATCCTTGGTAGCAGCGCGTTCATTTACATTTACGGCATCACCTTGGAAGTAAAGATTCCACAATTTGCGCAAGAAACGATGTACACCATCAATACCATTGGTATCCCAAGGTTTACTTTGCTCAAGCGGACCGAGGAACATTTCATAGAAACGCAAGGTATCGGCACCATAACGTTCTACTATATCATCGGGATTGACTACATTGAACATTGACTTTGACATCTTCTCTACAGCCCATCCACACACATACTTGTCATCTTCAAGTATAAATTGTGCTGTAGCAAATTCGGGACGCCATGCCTTAAATGCTTCAATATCCAATATATCGTTACTTACAATGTTAACATCTACGTGAATAGGTGTTACATCGTAGTTATTTTTGAGATTATACGATACAAATGTATTGGTATCTTTGATACGATATACAAAGTTTGAACGACCTTGTATCATACCTTGGTTTACCAACTTTTTGAAAGGTTCATCCTCACATATCAAGCCCAAGTCAAACAAGAATTTGTTCCAGAAACGGCTATAAATCAAGTGACCTGTTGCATGTTCAGTACCACCTATATACAGGTCAACATTGCGCCAATATTCGTTTGATTCTTTAGATACGAGAGCCTCATTGTTGTGCGGATCCATATAACGCAAATAATAAGCCGAAGAACCTGCAAAACCGGGCATTGTACACAATTCATAGGGATAACCGTCTGTTGTATTCCAATTCTTGGCACGACCCAATGGAGGTTCACCCGACTCGGTAGGCAAGAATTTATCTACCTCGGGCAAATGCAAAGGTAGTTGACTTTCATCCAACACATAAGGCATACCATCTTTATAATAGATAGGGAAGGGTTCACCCCAATAGCGTTGGCGACTGAAAATAGCATCGCGAAGACGATAATTTACCTTTACACGTCCCAAACCTTTTTCTTCAATAAATTTCTTGGTTGCAGCTATAGCCTCTTTTACTGTCATACCATTGAGGTCAAGACCATTACCGCAAGAATTTATCATGATACCCTCTTTGGCATCGAAGCTCTCTTCGCTAACATCACAACCCTCTATAAGAGGTATAATAGGAAGATTGAAATGCTTGGCAAAGGCATAGTCACGACTATCATGTGCAGGTACAGCCATAATAGCACCAGTACCATATCCTGCCAATACATAATCGCTTATCCAAATAGGTATATTCTTACCATTCAAGGGATTGATAGCATAAGAACCGGTAAATACACCTGTTACGCTACGATCCATCATACGCTCACGTTCAGTACGACTCTTGATACTCTCAAGGTAAGCATCTACGGCATCACGTTGGTCGGCTGTAACAACTTTTGATACATATTCACTCTCAGGAGCAAGTACCATGAATGTTACTCCAAATACTGTATCGGCACGTGTTGTAAAAATAGTAAATTCTATATCACTATTATCAACCTTAAATTGCATTTCGGCACCTTCCGAACGTCCTATCCAATTGCGTTGAGTCTCTTTAAGACTTTCGGTCCAATTAATTTTATCCAATCCTTCGAGCAATCGTTGAGCGTAAGCCGATACTCGCAAGCACCATTGACGCATGAGACGTTGTTCAACAGGATGTCCACCACGCACCGATACACCCTCGCTTACCTCATCATTGGCAAGCACTGTACCGAGAGCCGGACACCAGTTTACCATCGTATTACCCAAGTAAGCTATACGATAGTTCATCAATATTTCTTGTTGTTCTTTCTCGCTCTTTGCATTCCATTCGGCAGCAGTAAATTGCAACTCTTCACTGCAGGCTGCATTAATACCTTCTGTACCTTGTTTTTCGAATGTTTCAATCAACTCTGCTATGGGACGTGCTTGTTTGCGATTGTTACAATAGTAACTTTCAAACATCTTTATAAATGCCCATTGAGTCCATTTATAATATTCAGGCTCGCAAGTTCTTATTTCACGACTCCAATCGTAGCTGAAACCTATCTTATCGAGCTGTTCACGATAGCGATTTATATTTTTTTCAGTTGTTATAGCGGGATGCTGTCCTGTTTGTATAGCATATTGTTCGGCGGGCAAACCATAAGCATCATAACCCATGGGATGCAATACATTGAAACCTTGCAATCTTTTGTATCGCGAATATATATCCGATGCTATATAACCAAGAGGATGACCTACGTGCAATCCTGCTCCCGAAGGGTAGGGGAACATATCGAGTACATAAAATTTGGGTTTACCATTATTTTCATCTACTCTATATGTATTATTTTCTTTCCAAAATTGCGACCAACGCTTTTCTATTTCCTTAAAATTATATTCCATATAGTTTGGTATCTGTTTTATATTTTTCTTATCTATTTTTTACAAACCGAGTTTAGCCGATATTTCAAGCATACGCTCTATAGGTACAATAGCTTTTGCTGCTATTTCACTATCTACTGTTACTTCAGGCAATTCGTATTTCAATGTATTATACAACTTTTTCATTGTATTCAAGCGCATATAATTACATTCGTTGCAAGCACAAGTGCTATCGGCAGGAGGCGCGGGAATAAATGTCTTGTTAGGACAATTCTTGCGCATTTCATGTAATATACCACTTTCTGTAGCTACTATAAACTCTTTTTTATCACTCTTTATAGCGTGTTTAAGCAAAGCAGCTGTAGAACCTACCTTATCAGCCAGTGCCAATATTGTACTTTTACACTCGGGATGGGCCAATACATCGGCTTCGGGATGTTGTTTTTTCAATTCCGCAATCTTTTCTACCGAGAATTGTTCATGAACATGACAAGCTCCATTCCACAACAATATGTTGCGACCGGTAATAGAATTGATATATCCTCCCAAATTTCTATCAGGACCGAATATTAACTTTTCGTCGGCAGGGAAACTCTCTACTATTTGACGAGCATTGGTAGAGGTAACAACCACATCGGTATGAGCCTTAACAGCTGCTGAGGTATTAACATAAGATATAACTTTGTAACCGGGATGTTGAGCTTTGAAAACAGCCAAATCTTCAGCCTTACAACTATCAGCCAACGAACAACCTGCATTCATATCAGGTATAAGAACCTTTTTATTGGGACAAAGAATTTTGGCTGTCTCACCCATAAAGTGCACACCACACATCACCAATATATCGGCATCGCACTTGGCAGCCCATTGAGCCAATGCCAAGCTATCGCCTACAAAATCGGCTATCTCTTGTATTGCACTCTCTTGATAATAGTGAGCCAGAATGACAGCATTCTTTTCATCTTTCATTCTCTTTATTTCTGCTACTATATCTACTTGATTTTCGATAGGAGCATCTACATATCCACGAGAAATATCCACAGCAATCATATATAAATTATTTATTTTTTTCTTCTAAAAATGTTTTTTGATGATGATATTAGCTTGTTGATAGGCATGATAACTTTTTTATACTTTTCTTGCTTTTTAAGTTATCAAGATAATATAAAAATATACCTTTTTGTTATCAACAATATTTTTTTATCATTATCAAGTATTTACACAGTTTTTCAACTTCTTGTTTAATGTGGCAAAGTTAATAAAATTCTGCTATTGTGGATATGGAAAAATAGAGTTTTTAATGTTTATAATAGAGTAATAATTATGTTGGTTATCAACATCACTATATTTTGCTAAAGAGGTTGTTTATAACCACAAAGTTTTCAATACTAATATCAACAATTATTCACTATAATATTCACATGATATTATGTTGATATTTTTGTGTATATTCGCACCATCAACCATGTAAATATAGTGATAAATGAAGAAGAAAAGTATATTGGAATTAGAGAGATTATCAACCGAACAATATCAACAAGTTGATAAGTTGCACTTCATTATAGTATTGGATAATGTGCGCAGTCTCAATAATATAGGATCGGTATTTCGTACTTCCGATGCCTTTCTTGTCGAAGAAATATATTTGTGTGGTATAACAGCTACTCCTCCTCATCCCGACATACACAAAACTGCCCTCGGCGCCGAAGATAGTGTAAAGTGGAATTATTTCGCAAATACTATCGAGGCTGTTGATAAATTACATTCTTTAGGGTATACGGTTTATTCTATTGAACAGGTAAAAGATAGTATATCATTGGAATCTATAAAACTTGATAGAAAACAAAAATATGCTGTAATATTAGGTAATGAAGTGAAAGGTGTGCAACAAGAGGTTGTTGATAAGTGTGATGGATGTATAGAGATACCACAATTTGGTACCAAACATTCTCTTAATGTATCGGTAACAGCCGGTCTTGTTATATGGGATTTCTTTAAACAACTATACTTGTAAAGCAATAATTATATTGTTGTTAATAACTTTACAAAGTTATCATTTTAAGCAAGTTATATAGTTTATAACATACCTTGTTCAACAAGAACGCATATACGTTCGAGTTCGGCGTCTTTACCTTCCGGATCCCATTCTGTCTTGAGTGTTACACCAAATATACCACCGAAAGTTTGCCAAAAACCGGCGCGAAAACTTCCTAAAAATGCTCTTATCAATTCGTATGATGATTGATTACATTCACGGTTAACAAGTTTTATCAACATCTTACCTTGTGAATAAGTAAATTTCTTGAGAACAGGTTTGTATTGTTTAAAGAGTTCATCTTCCATCTTTATCAAGTGTCTTTGTCGTGAATCATCATCAGGCAAAGTTTCCATATATAGATATGTCTCTACAAGTATATCATAGATAAGCTTGGCATACGGTAGTGTTTTCTTTACATCGCGTACGGTTTTCCAATAAAATTTTTCACTTTTTTTGTTCTTAAATTTTTTTAATGGAGGATATACAATAAAGGGTTTCATCTGATATACTTGCACAGTATCACCCTCAATACAAGCCCAATAATATCCTTCGTATATATTAAATTTGAGTTGTGGATTTTCAACAACAGGTATCATTATATCATCATAATCCTCCTCCTCGGCATAAGCTGGTATAGATGTGTATGCGAGTATCAATAAGGAAAATATGATGAATATATTTTTCATGCATGCAAATGTAATAGTTCCCTTTTACTTATCAACAATAGTAGCGTTTAAATAATTGAATTTTTGTGAATAAAATATGTTTATAAGTTGTTGATATAATACTGATAAATGAGTTAATAACTAATATAAATAATTGATAATAAATATAATAGATATATTGTTAATAACTATAATAGAGGTACACACAAGGTTGTTGATACCATGGTGATAGAGTGTGGATATAAAGTGAATTGAAAAAAAAGAAAAAGAAAAAAGACCCGAAATTTTCGAGTCTTTTTCGTGGTTGGCTTACAAGGATTCGAACCTTGACAAACAGAACCAAAACCTGTTGTGCTACCATTACACCATAAGCCAATACCTATGTGCTATGGATGATTTCCAAAAGCGATGCAAAGATAGAGACTATTTTTTTATCCACCAAATTTTTGGTAATAAAATTTGAAAGAAAATTGAATATACTCCTTTTTGTAAAGAAAAAAGTAGAGTCAAATATATTCTTGACCCTACTTTTATGTCTATTTATACCTTGTTATCGTGCTATTACGAGGTAGTAGTTCTTTTTACCTTTTTGTACAATGAGGTATTTACCGGCTACGAGGTATGAGTCGTCGATGGTTTGGTCGAAGGCTGTGAGTTTCTCTTTGTTGATTGAAACACCACCGCCTTGTGTGAGCTTGCGCATTTCGCCTTTTGAGGGGAAAATGGCTGCTTTGTCGGTTGTGAGTTCTACTGCTTTGATACCGGCTTTGAGTTCTTCGAGAGAAACTTCAAATGTGGGTACACCATCAAATACGTCGAGCAATGTAGCCTCGTCGAGGTTACGCAATGTTTCGGCTGTAGTGTTACCAAAGAGAATGTTTGATGCGGCTACTGCAGCTTCATAGGCCTCTTGGCTGTGTACCATAACGGTAATTTCTTGAGCCAAACGTTTTTGTAAAGGACGCAAGTGAGGTGCTTCGTGTTGTTCAGCAATGATAGCGTCTATCTCTTCGCGTGTGAGTGAGGTAAATATCTTGATATAACGTTCGGCATCTACGTCGCTTACGTTCAACCAGAATTGATAGAACTTGTAGGGTGATGTATAGCGTGCATCGAGCCATACGTTACCACTTTCGGTTTTACCAAATTTTGTACCGTCGGCCTTGGTTATCAAGGGACATGTAATAGCAAATGCTTCGCCTCCATACATGCGACGAATAAGTTCAGTACCGGTAGTGATGTTACCCCATTGATCCGAGCCTCCCATTTGCAATTTACAATTGCTGTTTTTGTAGAGGTAGGCAAAGTCGTAACCTTGCATCAATTGGTAAGAAAACTCGGTGAAAGACATACCTTCGCCCGATGTTCCTGAAAGACGTTTTTTTACTGAGTCCTTGGCCATCATATAATTGACGGTAATGAGCTTACCTACACTACGGATGAAGTCGATAAATGAAAACTCTTTCATCCAGTCGTAGTTGTTTACAAGAACAGCGGCATTGGGAGCATCCGATTCAAAATCGAGAAATCGAGCCAATTGTTTCTTGATAGCCTCTTGGTTGTGACGAAGGGTTGTTTCGTCAAGCAACTTGCGCTCTTGTGACTTCATAGAGGGGTCGCCAATCATACCTGTAGCACCACCAACGAGGGCTATGGGTTTGTGACCGGCACGTTGCAAGTGACGCAACATCATTACACCTACAAGGTGACCTATGTGTAGTGAGTCGGCCGTAGGGTCAATACCGAGGTAGCCTACAGTCATCTCTTTTTGCATTTGTTCTTCAGTACCGGGCATCATATCGTGTATCATGCCACGCCATTTCAATTCTTCAATAAAGTTCATTGTTATATGGAGTTTTGTTATTTAATTACACTTTTTTGATTGTACGAATGCAAATGTAGTATAGTTTGTGATAATAAACAATTATTCACAACCTAAAAATATTTTTTTTGCTCGCAATTCTATCAATTTTTTTAGTTCTTCCGGCTCTATATTTGCTGCTTGGGCTACACGATTATATATATCGTTGATATCCACACTGCTCTCATCGCTTTCTATCCACAACATATCTTTGGGTGTTACGGCTACGGCTTCGGGGTTGAATTTTTCACCGTACGAAAGTTCTATACCTCGTTTGATGTATTGTTGTGCTGTCGTGGCGTTACCTCGGTATCCGTGTATTATCCATGTTTGTGTAGGATTGTATTTGCGGTGTAGTGATAGAATTATATCGGTGGACTTTACAGCGTGTATGATAAGAGGTTTTTTTATCTTCTCCGATAGTATGATATGCTGCTCGAATAGTGTTGTTTGTTGTTCTATATCGGCTCCTTTCAAGCGGTCTATACCACACTCGCCTATGGCTACAACAAGTGGATGTGTTGATAATTTTTGTAATAACAACAATTCATCTTGTGTTACACGATTACTCTCCCAAGGGTGTATGCCTATCGAGCAAGGTTGGGTAGTATTGTCGGCAAACTGTGTTGGCGACAGAGATACAACAGCCCGATGCGAAAGATGGTTGTTGTGGGTGTGTATATCACTTATAATCATCATGGCACAGGGTCATATCCACTACCACCCCACGGATGGCAACGGCATATACGTTTGATAGCGAGCCATAACCCTTTCAGTGGACCATGTTTTTTGATAGCCTCTATTGCATACTGCGAGCAAGTGGGGGTGTAGCGACATGACGGAGGCAGTAGGGGAGAGATGCAACGACGATAGAAATAGATGGGTAGCAATAGTAACCAAGTGATAATTTTCTTTATAGCTGACATGGGTTATCTTTTTCTATCTCTTTGTTGATAATAACAGCAAGTTTATTGAGTGTATCTATCATGCGTTGTTCTATGTGAGCAAAGTCTTGCATATCGGCTGCTGTATATAGAAATGCCATATCGATGGTTTTATCGCCCATATCGGGTAGAATGTGCTTGTGCAGGCGGTATGCTTCGCGAATGCGACGACGCAACCACACACGCTTTACGGCACGCTTAAACTTGCGTTTGGGTACACTTATAAAGAATTGAGGTAGCTCCTCGGGTGTGTTTTTGGGGTGGATGCGATATACTATACGCAGGGGATATTGCGCATACGACTGCCCATCCGCAAAGAGTTGTTCAATCTTTGTGCGGCTGCATAATTTTTCTTCTTTGGGCAATCGGTACATCATTGTTGTATTATAAAAATCACCTCGCAGGTATATACGAGGTGATATATATGGGTCTTAAATAAGTCTATTATTTCTTTTTGTTGTTTTGTTTCAAGAACAAGTCAAGAGCTCCGGTTATTGAAGGCATTTCGGGTGTGGGTGCTTCCAAGTCAAGTCGCAAACCGGCCTCTTTGGCAGCCTTGGCTGTAGTAGGACCATAGCATGCGATATTGATATCACCTTGCTCGAAGTTGGGGAAGTTCTTCAACAATGAGGCTATACCGGCCGGACTGAAGAATACCAACATGTCGTAGTCAAATTCTTCTTCGGGAGTGAAGTCGTTGCTCACTGTGCGATACATTATCGCTTTGGTATAGTTTATCTTGTTTTGTTCAAGAAGGGTAGTCTCGTCCTTGTGTACATCCGATACAGGGAACAAGTACTTTTCGTTATATTTGGCCAATAGGGGTACTAAATCTTCTATTTTGTTAGACTTAGTGCCATGATGTATTTTGCGTTTACGATATACGATATATTTTTGCAAGTACAACGAAATGTTTTCTGTAGTACAGAAATATTTCATTGTATCAGGAATAGTCACGCGCAGACTTTTACACAAGGTAAAGAAGTGGTCAATAGCTGTGCGCGATGTAAAAATGATAGCCGAATAATCAAGTATTGATATTTTCTGTTGACGAAACTCTTTAGATGAAAGACCTTCGACCTTGATAAACGGACGAAATACTATTTCGACACCGTACTTTTGTGCGATGTCATAATAGGGCGATTTCTCTGTGCTGGGTTTCGGTTGTGAAACCAATATCTTTTTTATTTTCAACTCGTTATGATATTTAATGAAAATAATTTATAAACAAATACCACCAATTTTCTTATGAGAAGAAGGGGTATAATTTCAAGGGTGCAAAGATACAAAATTAAATAATGTAATTTGTAAATATGTGGTAAAAAAAATCTAATACCCTTATAGATTATAATAACACGTGCTAAAATATACAAAATGAGGCATGTAAATATTGCTATATGCGACATCTCCGGCATGAACAACATAAGGAGTATCAGGGGTGTGAAAAAGAGTCCGATAAAGGTATTTACCGAGCTGAAGTTTTCGATAAAATTGTCGGTCTGTTGTCGGTTGCTAAATATATTACCCAACAGTCTGTAAATCCCCTTTTGAGCAAGATAATATATACCACAAATCGCTATACACGATACGATACAAGGCAGTATAAGGTTACTATTTGTAATATGTGGTGCTATGAGCGAATGGTATAAAGCCATACCTTCGGTTGTGAAGGTGAGTACTATAAGCGATAGTCGCAACTGATTTTCGTTGATAGTTGTTTCGTCAAAAAGGTTACCTCGACTGTTTGCTTTAAAGAGCGAGATGAACAGGTGTCGCAAGTATTTGGCTCCTTGACGATAAGAGATTGCAAAAAAGGCAAATGATAGTATCAACAATCCTACAATCCAAGGGTTTTCGGCCGGTGTTGTAGGGCGTTTTTCGGCATACAACCCTTCGCGTAGGGTCGAAGACGCGCTGTCGGTGTGTGTGATGAGTCGGTGTGTATCGGTTGTGAATATATCTATTACCGAACTGTCTTTGCTACTACTGTCGCTATATAATGTTATAGGGTTATCTATCACCGATATTGTATCGTCGATAGGTAAGTCGTTTGTAGCAAGTGGTGTGTTGGTGATTGTTTGGCTCATCGACAGTGTGGTTATCTCTTATTTTTCAACATCAATTTTTCCTAACGAAGAGTCCCATTCGGCAATATTGTCAAGAGCAGTTATTACCTCTTCGGGTGTTTGTGCCACATGCCATAGGTGTGCGTGTATATCGCGCATAAAACGATAGTCGAGTGCATTTTGCAACATCTGCAACAGTGGGTCGTAGTAGCCTGCCGTGTTGAGTATAATGATAGGGTGGGTATATAATCCGAGTTGCTTCCAGGTGATTATCTCCAACAACTCTTCAAGTGTACCACATCCACCGGGCAGAGCAATCGCGGCATCGCCCAAGCGTGCCATTGTCTGCTTGCGCTCATGCATGTCCTGTGTAATAACAAGGTGTGACAGATACTTGTGACACCAATCGCGCTCAACCATAAATTGAGGTATGACACCGGTTACCGTGCCACCATTTTCCAAGGCTGTATCGGCAATACATCCCATCAGACCTATTTTTCCGGCTCCATACACAATAGAAGTGTTGCGCTTGACCAGCAACACAGCCAATTGTTGAGTTGCCTCGAAGAAACACTCATCAACCTGGGGGCTTGATGCACAATATATTGTTACGCTATTTCTTTTCATGACTGTTTTTTACAACCATTTGTTGGCACGATACCAGGCTACCGTTTCTCGCACACCCTCTTCGAGCGAGTACTGTGGTACAAATCCCAGCTCCTCACGTGTCAAAGAGGTGTCGCACACCCAGTTGCGTTGGCTCATAATGTGATATTTATCGCGATTGATGGCCGATGTACAGCCTGTGAGTTTGTTGAAAATTTCGGCTGTGTGGGTGATAATCCACAGCATCCACATGGGCAATATAATGGGTAGGACAAACTTTCGACCCAACTCCTGTGCAACGTAGTCACTGAAGCCCGATGAAGAATAGGCTTGTTCTTCCGAGATGAAATAGGTCTTCTGTCTCTTATCACATTCTACAGCCGCAAATATAGCCCTAACAAGGTCTTTGACATATACAAATGTAATGAGTTGCTTGCTCCATCCCGAACGAAAATCGACACACCACTTAATCGTCTTCATCATCAGCAAGTAGTCACGTTCGCGAGGGCCATACACACCGGTAGGACGCAAGATAATATAGGGAAAGTTGGGCAATGAGCGAAGGTGTTCTTCGGCCATAAGTTTACTCTTTCCATAGTTGGTGTCGGGGTGTGGTGAGTCGGTTATCTTGATAGGGGTGTGGTTTTTTTCATCACCCTTTCCACACACACTCAGGCTACTCATGTACACAAATTTGCTCGGAACCATATCACACTCAATAAGAGCATTGCTAAAATTACGTGTGTATATGTGATTGGTAGTGTAGAAATCTTTTTGTTTTTTACACTTGGTTACACCGAGGTTGTGAACAATATAATCCCATCCACCCATCTCCTTCTTATATTGTAAGAGTTGTGCGCACAATCTATCGGGGTGAGCAAAGTCTAATTCAACAAATTTGATGCGAGGGTCGGCGAGGTACTCTCTCGAAGTTGTTGCACGCACACCGGCATAGGTATCATAACCGCGTCGAAGAGCCTCCTCGACAATATGTGAGCCAATAAAACCACCGGCGCCGGTTATCAATATTTTTCCTGTCATAAATTTTGTTTGAAATAGAGGTGCAAAGTTACACAATTTTCAGTTATTAAATCTTTTGTAAGTATTTTTTGTTGATTTTTCACTATTGTATAACAATCCTAAAATGATATTTGTGCTATCAATAATGAAAATTTTCCTCATTTATTTGTTTCTTATGCGTTAAAAGCCTATTTTTGCATACTGATACTTATGATAAAAACATCTAAACAATTAATAATAACTTAAATTTCAAACTTATGTGGTTAACTAACTCGTCGATAGGACGTAAAGTAGTCATGAGTGTATCGGGACTCTTTCTCGTTCTATTTTTAACATTTCACATGTGCATGAACCTTGCTCTTGTGTTCTCACCCGAGGCTTATAACGCCATTTGTGGTTTCTTGGGTGCTCGTTGGTACACACTTGCACTTACAGCTGTGCTCGCAGCAGGTTTCTTTGTTCACATTATCTACGCTTTCTGGCTTACTTACCAAAACCGCAAGGCGCGTGGTAACGACCGTTATGCTGTAAACGTACGTCAAAAAGATGTAGAGTGGTCTTCTAAAAACATGTTGGTACTCGGTATCATCGTGATTTTGTTCTTGGTGCTTCACATGGCACAATTCTGGTACAAGATGCAGCTCAACGAGCTTCTTCATGTTGATCCTTCGGTGAACCCCCACGATGGTTCGTACCTCGTAATCAAAACTTTCCAAAACCCCATCATGGTTGCTCTCTATGTGGTTTGGTTGGTTGCTTTGTGGTTCCACTTGACTCACGGTTTCTGGAGCGCGATGCAAACTATCGGTATCAACAATGCTGTATGGTTCAAACGTTGGAAAGTGATAGGTAACGTATTCACTACTATCATCTGCCTCGGTTTTGCATTTGTAGCAGTTACATTGTATGTACAATATGGTGTTCTTGGTTGGGACGTTCCCCAAATGGCCCATTAATCAATTAACCTGATAAAAAATTTTAGTTATGTCAAAATTAGAATCTAAAATACCTGCCGGACCGTTGGCCGAAAAATGGACTAACTATAAGGCTACTCAAAAATTGGTGAACCCCGCCAACAAACGTCGTCTCGATGTTATCGTTGTTGGTACCGGTCTTGCCGGTGGTGCTGCTGCTGCTACACTCGGTGAGTTGGGCTTCAATGTTATCAACTTCTGTATCCAAGACTCACCCCGTCGTGCACACTCTATCGCTGCTCAAGGTGGTATCAATGCTGCCAAGAACTATCAAAACGATGGTGACTCGGTATACCGCTTGTTCTACGATACTATCAAGGGTGGTGACTACCGTGCTCGTGAGGCTAACGTATATCGCTTGGCTGAGGTTTCTAACAACATCATCGACCAATGCGTTGCTCAAGGTGTTCCCTTCGCTCGCGAATACGGTGGTTTGCTCGACAACCGTTCTTTCGGTGGTGCACAAGTATCTCGTACTTTCTATGCCAAGGGTCAAACCGGTCAACAACTCCTCTTGGGAGCATACTCTTCTTTGATGCGCCAAGTAAACAAGGGTAAAGTTGACTTGCGTA
>JAGBHF010000052.1 GCA_017935645.1 Bacteroidaceae bacterium
CGAGGCGGAATGCGTTCCATATTTTGTTGCAGAAGTTGCGACCTTGTTCGCACAACGAGTCGTCGTAAAGGATGTCGTTACCGGCAGGAGCTGCAAGCATGAGACCCATGCGCACGCCGTCGGCACCAAATTGGTCGATGAGTCCCAATGCGTCGGGTGAATTGCCGAGTGATTTCGACATCTTGCGACCTATCTTATCGCGAACGATACCGGTGAAGTATACATTGCGGAAGGGAGGTAATTGGCAATATTCGTAACCGGCCATAATCATACGGGCTACCCAGAAGAAGATGATATCGGGACCTGTTACGAGGTCGGCAGTGGGATAGTAGTACTTAAACTCCTCGTTGCCGGGGTTGTTGATACCGTCGAAGAGCGATACCGGCCACAACCATGATGAGAACCATGTGTCGAGGCAGTCCTCGTCTTGTCGCAAGTCGGTTGCTTGCAAGTTGGCGTTACCGGTCTTTTGACGAGCCAACTCCAAAGCCTCCTCGGGTGTTGCCGCTACAACGTAGCCACCCTCGGGCAAGAAGTAGGCAGGTATGCGATGTCCCCACCACAATTGACGTGAGATACACCAGTCCTTGATGTTCTCCATCCAGTGACGGTAGGTATTCTTGAACTTGGCGGGATGGAACTTGATATCGTCGTTCATGACAGCGTCGATTGCGGGACGTGCCAAGTCGCTCATCTTCAAGAACCATTGCATCGAGAGCTTGGGTTCGATAACAACGTTGGTACGCTCGCTGTAGCCTACCTTGTTGTCATACTCCTCAACCTTCTCGAGCAATCCTGCAGCATCGAGGTCTTTGACGATTTGGGTGCGCATGTCAAAGCGATCCATGCCTATATACATGCCACCCTCTTCGCTGATAGTACCGTTGTCGTTGAAAATATCGATTGAGGGAAGGTTGTATTTCTCGCCCAACATGTAGTCGTTGACGTCGTGTGCAGGAGTGACTTTCAAACAGCCTGTACCAAACTCCATCTCGACGTACTCGTCCATGATGATAGGTACTGTGCGACCCACCAAGGGGATAGTGACTTGCTTGCCTTTGAGCCATGTGTAGCGCTCGTCGTTGGGGTTGACGCACACGGCAGTATCGCCCAAGATTGTCTCGGGGCGTGTTGTGGCAACAATGATGTAGCGATCTTCGCCCTCAACGTAGTAGCGAAGGTGGTAGAGCTTGCTGTGCTCTTCTTTATAGATAACCTCCTCGTCTGAGAGGGCGGTGAGGGCTTTAGGATCCCAGTTGACCATGCGTACACCGCGGTAGATAAGACCCTTGTTAAAGAGGTCTACGAATACGCGCAATACGCTCTCACTGCGAGCTTCGTCCATTGTAAATGCAGTGCGTGACCAGTCGCACGATGCACCTAATCGTTGCAATTGCTTGAGGATGATGCCACCGTGTTCTTCCTTCCACTCCCAGGCGTGCTTGAGGAACTCTTCGCGAGTAAGGTCGTTTTTCTTTATGCCTTGTTGAGCAAGCTTAGCGACAACCTTGGCTTCGGTGGCAATCGATGCATGGTCGGTACCGGGTACCCAGCAGGCATTCTTGCCCTCCATGCGGGCACGACGCACAAGTATATCTTGAATGGTGTTATTAAGCATGTGACCCATGTGTAATATACCTGTTACATTGGGCGGGGGAATAACGATTGTATAGGGCTCGCGGCTGTCGGGTTTCGACTCAAATAGTTTGTGCTCCAACCAATAGTTGTACCATTTCGATTCAACTTCGTCGGGCATGTATTTTGTAGCCAATTCTTTGTCCATAATTCTGTAATTTATATTTGTTATTTTTTGTTTTCTGAGAGTAGTAGATTTAACTTGATATAAAACCGCGCAAATTTAATAAAAAACACTGAAAAAATCAACAGTTTTTCTCGCAACTTAATTATCAAATGCAATAAGAGTAGAGTGAAACGTAAAGTTGGAGTTGGGTGATGCGATATAATTAAAAAAAACTACCCCGAGAGTTGTGTGTCTTCTCGGGGTAGAATATAGTAGGGAGTATTATTAGATTGAGGTTGCTGTGGCAGTAGCTTCGATTATGGCCTGTTCTACAGGTTGTATGTTCTCTTGTATCTCTTCGTTCGACAAGATGCTGTCTACAACAAATACACTGTGTCCGCGCCAAGGCAACTTGCCGTGATACTCCTTGTATTGTAGTTCGACCTTTTGTCCACTCATGCGCATCAGTTTCTGAGCAAGTTCTTTATCTTCGATAGAGAAGGTAAAGTGGTTTGACTCAATCTGTCCTTGACCTGACGATACAACGCCCTCCATGATGAGCTTGCCCTCGTAGGTCTTGAAGAGGTCGCCCTTGAGGACTACATAGTTCAGCACACCGCTTTTTACACCTTCGCCGAACACTGAGTAATACTTCCAGTATACATATCCACTGCTACCTAATAAGATTAGTAGTAATATACTGCATCCTATGTTTCTCATCCACTTCACGATAGGGTTGGTGCTTTTCTTGGTAGGAGTGCTGTCGGGTGTTGTGTTTGTATTGATATTTTCGGTACTCATATCGATTATTTTTCAACAGGAATATTCTCAAGTGTTGCGCAGAGTATCTTCCAGAAGTTCTCAACCGATGCAATGTTTACTTGCTCATCCGGAGAGTGGGGGAACTTGATGGTAGGACCAAACGAAATCATATCCAATCCGGGATAAGCTGCACCGATGATACCACACTCAAGACCGGCGTGCATCATCTTCACCTCAGCCTCGATGCCCAATACTTGGGGATACAAGGGACGCATGGTGTGGAGGATGGGCGATTGCAAGTTGGGCTCCCAACCGGGATATGCACCGTCGAAGATAACCTTGGCTCCGGCAAGGGCAAATGTGCTCTCAATTTCCGATGCAAGGGTGTATTTTTGTGTCTCACTTGAACTGCGAGCCAAAATCTTCACCTCGGCAATACCGTCGTTAGCTGTAACGATAGAGAGGTTTGAAGATGTTTCTACTACCTCGGGAGCATCGGGTATCATGCGATATACGCCATTGTGGCATGCTACTACAGCATTGATAAGGTCGTCTTGTGCAGGCTCGGGCATGAGCTTCTCGGGCATCTCTGTTTCGGTGGCACCAAAGATGATGTTCTTCTCAATGAAACCATACTCATGTTGCAATGTGTGCTTAAACTCGTCGACAAAAGCGAGGAATTTCTTGGCACGAACAGCGGGCAGAACGATTACTGCCTCAGCCTCGCGAGGAATTGCATTGCGCAATGTTCCACCTGAATAAGTAGCCAAACGTGCGCTGTGGCAACCAACGGCAATCTTCAAGAAGCGGAACATGGCCTTGTTGGCATTGAGTCGTTCGAGCTTGATATCGACACCCGAGTGACCACCCAACAAGCCACCTATGGCTACTTTGTAAGCAACATAGTCGTTGAGTTGTGTGCTCTCGTTCTCTTGGTAACGGAATGTAGCCTCGATATCCAAGCCACCGGCGCAACTCATATACAATTCGCCATCGGCTTCCGAGTCGGTATTCAGCAATATCTTACCTTTTAATATGCCTTGTTCGATGCCTTTAGCACCATACATACCGGTCTCTTCGTCGCGAGTAATAAGGGCCTCGATGGGGCCGTGTACAATATCTTTCGACTCGAGAACTGCCAATATGGCGGCAACACCTATACCGTTGTCGGCGCCCAATGTTGTGTCGGTAGCCTTTACCCACTCACCGTCGATACGAGGTAGGATGGGGTCGGTCTCAAAGTTGTGATTGGTAGCCTTGTTGGCTTGAGGAACCATGTCGTAGTGAGCTTGTAGAATAACCGGAGTGCGGTTTTCCATTCCGGGTGTTGCAGGCTTGCGTATTATGACATTATCGGCCTTGTCGCGGTATGTTTCAAGTCCGAGTTCTTTACCAGCTTCCATCAAGTAATCGGCTATCATAGCAGTATGACCCGAGGGGTGGGGTATGCTACAGATTTTTGCGAAATATTTCCAAATCGCTTGAGGTTTGAGGTTGGTGATTTCTTGTGCCATAATCATTGTCTCTTTAAAGTTGTTTTGTATTTTGTTTTAAGGTTATCTCTTTTTCTGTCGCTCGCATAGGATAGCTATGGTGGTGTATATACCCAACAAGATGGTTACTATCATCTGTGAGCCATGTGCTACCAATGCAAATGCACCGGCTTGTTCTTGGGTAAATCCGTAGAACATCATGCCGAATATGACAGCTGCATGCCAAGGGCCTATGCCTCCCTGTACCGGAACAGTCATGCCTATGCTACCCAATACAAATAGTACCAATGCTTGCATGAGGGTGACATGACTCATCCAATCGAATGCAAATATACAAATATATAATTGTAAAAAGTAACATCCCCAGATAATAATAGTGTAAAGTAGGAATAAAAATTTTCCTGACTTCATGGACAATACCGTGTTGAACCCTTCGGCCATCTTGCGCAATGTCTCTCGTATTCTCTTGACAAACTTGTTGTTGCTCTTGTGCTTGAAGATATAGTAGAGTGCTCCTGCCAAGGCTGCCAAGGCTATGTATAGCCACGGCGAGGTGAGTATACTTTGTATATTCTGTTGCATATTGGGATTTTGCCCCAAGAATGTGGCTGCAATGCCCATTTGTGATAGAAATACTATGCCTACAATCGTAATGGCCGTGATACCATCGACCACGCGGTCGCTCAGCATTGAGCCGAATACTCGTGAGAAAGAGGCTTTCTCGTGGTTGGCCATGTAGGTGCAACGCCACAATTCGCCAAATCGGGGCAATACCAAATTGAAGGCGTATGTGCCGAATATGGCATTACACAATGTACCTAAAGAGGGGCGGATGTCGAGTGTACGCAGTTGTAGTTGCCAACGCAATGCACGTGCTATGTGGCTGATAACGCCCACGAGCATCGATACGATAATCAGGAAGTAGTTCATATCCTGACTGAGAATAGACAGAATTTCCTTCCAATCAAATTGTCGGTATAGCAACCAAAATATGCCAATACCCAACATCATGGGTAATACATACTTGGTAATATGTGATAGTATTTTCTTCAAAATTCGTAAAATCCAAATTTTAATTGTAAATTTGCACAATGCAAAGATAGTTCTTTTCTTGAAATTGTAAGCTCTCTTGAGTATAGATTTTATAAATATCGTTAATAAATAACATAAATGTCGGTACAAAAAAAGTCGCATACCGTAAAGCCTAAAAAGGCATTGGGACAACACTTCTTGAAAGATGTGGGTATTGCACAACGTATAGCTGCCACACTCGATGAGTACATGTCTATGCCTGTGCTGGAGATAGGCCCGGGTATGGGTATGCTTACACGACCCTTGCTTGACAAGGGTCACAATCTTACTGTGGTAGAGCTGGACGTTGAGTCGGTGGCATACTTGTCGGTACACTTCCCCGAACTCAATGGCCGCATACTTGGCGAAGACTTCTTGAAGTGCGACTTGTCGACGCTATTCCCTGATAAGTTCTGTGTAATAGGTAATTACCCCTATAATATATCGAGTCAGATATTTTTCAAAGTGCTGGACTACAAAGACCGGATACCCTGTTGTAGCGGCATGATACAGAAAGAGGTTGCCGAGCGCTTGGCTTCGCCTCCGGGTAGTAAGGCTTATGGCATATTGAGTGTGCTGTTGCAGGCTTGGTATGATGTAGAATACCTCTTTACCGTATCGGAACATGTATTTGACCCGCCACCAAAGGTGAAGTCGGCCGTGATACGCATGACTCGCAACAATGTCACTTCACTCGGATGTGATGAGGTGTTGTTTAAGCGAGTGGTGAAGACTGCCTTTAATCAACGGCGCAAGACCCTACGCAACTCGTTGCGATCGTTGGTGGGTGAACATGCCGCTGAGATGACCGATGATGTATTCAATCGTCGTCCCGAGCAATTGTCGGTAGCCGAATTTATAGAGCTTACCAAGCGCATAGATGAAATGTTGCAACCTAAGAAGTAGTGAGTATCAACAGCCTGCAAAGGCATAATAAATAAGACAATGGAGCAATTTTCACAAGAATTTTACGACGAATTTCGCTCGATTATAGAAAGTAAGGACAAGGATAAGGCATTGGAAATACTCAATGACCTTCACCCTGCCGATATTGCTGCACTATATCAAGAACTTGATTTAGATGAAGCAGAGTTTGTCTATTTGTTGTTAGATGCCGATAAGGCCGCCGATGTGTTGCTTGAACTCGATGAAGAGGAGCGACGCAAGATGCTTGAACATCTGCCGGTTGATGTCATTGCCAAGCAATTTATCGATCACATGGAGACCGACGATGCGGTAGATGTGATGCGTGACCTCGACGAGGATGTTCAGGAGGAAATTCTCTCGCACATTGACGACGTGGAGCAAGCCGGCGATATTGTCGACCTGTTGAAGTACGACGAGGATACCGCCGGTGGTATCATGGGTACTGAGATGGTAATTGTGAACGAGAATTGGAGTATGGCCGAGTGTGTGAAGGAGATGCGCTTGCAGGCCGAAACAATGTCCGAGATATACTATGTATATGTAGTAGATGACGATGAACGTCTCAAAGGTATCTTCCCCCTCAAGAAGATGATTACCAACCCGAGTGTGTCGCGTATCAAGCAGGTTATGGAGCAGGCTCCTGTAGCTGTTAAGACCGATACATCGATTGAAGAGGTTGCTCAAGTTATTGAGAAATATGATATTGTGGCAGTGCCGGTTATTGATAGTATCGGTCGCCTTGTAGGTCGCATTACTGTCGACGACGTAATGGACGAGGTGCGTGAGCAATCGGAACGTGACTACCAATTGGCCTCGGGTATCTCGCAAGATATCGAGAGTACCGATACCGTGTTTGACCAGACGAAGGCTCGCTTGCCTTGGTTGCTTATAGGTATAGCCGGTGGTATTGCCAGTGCCACTATTCTGGGTGGTTTTGAAGGCAGCCTTGGTCGCAATCCTGTGTTGGCTCTCTTTATTCCACTTATCGGTGGTACAGGTGGTAATGTGGGTATCCAGTCGTCGGCTCTTGTTGTACAAGGCCTTGCCAATGGTACACTCGATATAAAGAATGCCATGCAACAGGTATTCAAAGAGAGTGGTGTGGCTTTTATCAACTCTACTATCATATCGTTGCTTGTATTTCTTTACAACCTATTCTTCTTGGATAGCATGGCTATTACCATGGCTGTATCGTTGTCGTTGTTCGCAGTGGTAATCTTTGCCTCGATTTTCGGAACGATTGTTCCGCTAACGTTGGAAAAATTCAAAATTGACCCGGCTCTTGCAACAGGACCTTTTATTACCATTACGAGCGACATTATAGGTGTGCTCATATATATGGGTATTTGCGAAGTGCTTTTATAATATTAGATACTGATGAAAAAAACTGTGTTGGATGCGCAAGACGTAAAATCGCTTGCTCCTTGGTTCAAGAACGAAACTATTATCAACGCCCTGTTGCGTTGGCTCAATGTCGAGCGCGTCAATAAATTGCATAGCGATAATTGTCACATGCAAGGTGCCGACTTTACCGATGGTATATTGCATGACTTGAATATAAAGCTCGAAATCGAAGGCGAAGAGGTGTTGAAAAATCTTCCGGATGGCTCGTTCGTAACTTTATCAAACCATCCATTTGGCGCGCTTGACGGTGTGTCAATCATTTCATTATTTGCACGTTATCGCACCGATTATAAAGTAATGGTTAATAAGATGCTGATGATGATAAGTGCGTTGGCTCCTAACTTCATTTCAGTGCAACCACACTCCAATAGTGAGGCCTCTCGCAAGGCATCGATGAATGGCATCAGAGAAGCCATGCAGCATGTGCGCAATGGCTATCCTATCGGATTTTTTCCGGCAGGTGCAGTGTCGAAGTTGAAGGGCAACCTGACTACTGAAGATAGAGATTGGCAACCTACCATTATCCGTCTTGTCAAGCAATTTAAGAAACCGGTCGTACCGGTATACTTCTACGGACGTAATACACTCATGTTCTATTTCTTGCGCAGTATTACCTATATACTCAGTTCACTGCGTTTACCCACCGAGGTGATGAAAAGAGCCGGCACGACATTGCGTGTGGCTGTAGGTAAGCCGATTATGCCCGAGGAGTTTGCTCACATAGAAGATATTGAGGAATTGGCTCGTTTCTTCAAAGCCAAAACCTATGAGTTGAAGAAAGATTGAAATATTATCTATAGAAACGCACGAGGGGCTACATTGCTATGTAGCCCCTCGTGTCGTTAAAAGTCGTTTCTCAATACCTTACAATAGTGTTCCGGCTATACTTATAATAACTTGAACAGCGATATAAAAGATGATGGCCTTAGTACCTTTTACATTGCAACTTGTAGAAAAGGCTTGATAGTTCCAGATGTAAAAGAGTACCAATAATAGTGTCGACCATATACCGTAGAGCATAACGGCTATTAAGTCGCCGGTTGCGGCAGTTGCGCCTTGCAATAAGTTATCCACGACTCGCAGGCTGCCATCTTTTACGATAGGGAGCAACAACGGAGCTATCATGGGTATTAACAAGAGTTGTGAGAAAGCTGTTGTTCCCAAAATGTCGATGATGCGAATTTGTGATTTTGTGAGTAGTAATCCGCCTGCGTATAATAACATAGCAGGTACTATCCACCATGCAAATTGTACCAATATTACTTGCCACAAGGCTACATCGGCCATTCCGAGGTGTATATAACTATCTTGTATCATATCGTTGCTGTACAGCAGTAGAGCCGATGATATGATAAATATGATACCCAATACGAGGGCTTTTGTTCCGGCAATGTAGCGGAAGGGGTTAAATAGTCTGTTCATGATTCTCTAATTTAGTAAGTTTGTCAATAATGTCGTCCAATAAGTTGCGCACAGTGGGGTAGCTCAGCCCCATGTCGCTTGCCATCTGCTTCAGCGAGCCACTGCACTTGATAAAGTTGCTGATAAAAGTCTGTTCCTCAGCACTGAGTTGCATAATGGGTGGTATGTCGTAAGCACCGGTTATGGTTGTGCCACACTCGTTGCAGTGCAATGAGTGAACTTGTGTGTGTCCTCCGCATGAAGGGCATTTCGTTGGTAGTGCTTTCTTAACAGCCATGTGTGTTTTGTTTAATGATTATGATGCAAAGTTAATGTATGGTTTAATAAAATGCAAATATATTTTGAAATAATTTAATTGAATGGCGAAAAAGTTTAATACACTACTCTGATAAATGCCGGCAGTTTTGAAATGAAATCGATTATTGTATAGGTTGCGACGAGATATTGTTTGTAAAAAAATTATTTAAAAACATCCATTTGTGTCACTTTTTTTGTAGATTTGAAGATAATTTTTGCAATAACCAATACAATATAAATATGTATACATCGGAAGATCTTAAAGTGTTTGCCTCAAGAGGCATTTCGGAGGAAAAAATAGGCGAGCAATTGCGTAGTTTCGCTACAGGTTTCCCATTCCTTAAGTTATCGGCATCGGCATCAATAGGCAACGGTATATTGGCTGTAGATGCGTCGCAAGCTGAGCAATATCTTGCTGAGTGGAATAATTATCTTGCCGACAATCATCGCATTGTGAAGTTTGTTCCTGCCTCGGGTGCTGCCAGCCGTATGTTCAAGAATTTGTTTGAGTTCTTGGATGCCGAGTATGACGAGCCAACAACCGATTTTGAGAAGAAATTCTTCGCCAATGTTACACGTTTTGCCTTCTATGATGCCCTCAATGATGCTTGTGTAGTGCTCTATGGCAATACTATTGACGATCTTATCGAAGAGGGTAACTATAAAGAGGTAGTTGCCGCGCTTCTTGGTGAGGATGGCCTTAACTATGGTGCATTGCCCAAGGGTTTGTTGCAATTCCATGCCTACGAAGATCAAGTGCGTACAGCCATGGAAGAACACCTTGCCGAGGGTGCTCTCTATGCCGGTAATGCAGCACGCGACGTGAATGTACACTTTACTGTTTCGCACGACCACCTAGCTCTGTTCCAAGACCTTGTAGAGCAAGTCCGTGAGGAGTATGAGCGTGAGTATAATGTTCGTTATCACATCTCATTCTCTGAGCAAAAGCCCTCGACCGATACAATTGCCGCCGACATGGATAACAAGCCATTCCGCGATAGCGATGGTTCACTCTTGTTCCGTCCCGGAGGTCATGGTGCGCTTATAGAAAATCTCAACGATATTGATGCCGATATTATCTTTGTGAAGAACATCGATAACGTTGTACCCGACCGCCTCAAGGATGAGACTGTAAGATACAAGAAGATAATAGGCGGAGTTCTTGTTTCGCTCAAGAAGCAAATCGATGCTTATATGGCACAGCTCAAGAGTGGTAAATATACTGCCAACGACTTGCAAGAGATGCTTACCTTCCTCGAGAAGTCGCTCTACAATCGCAATGAGTCGGTTGCTACACTCGACGAGGCACAATTGGCAGCCTATTTGCTGAAGAAATTCGATCGCCCCATACGTGTGTGTGGAATGGTGAAAAATGTGGGTGAGCCGGGCGGTGGCCCGTTCTTGGCTTACAATCAAGACGGTACTGTTTCGTTGCAAATTCTCGAAAGTTCGCAAATCGATATGAACAATGCCGAAGCTAAAGCCCTCTTTGAAAAGGGTACACACTTCAATCCCGTTGACTTGGTATGTGCAGTACGCAATGGCGAGGGTGTGAAGTACAATTTGCCTATGTTCGTCGATAGAAATACCGGTTTTATCTCGTACAAGTCGAAGAGTGGTAAGGAGTTGAAGGCACTTGAACTTCCCGGCTTGTGGAATGGTGCAATGAGCGACTGGAATACTCTTTTTGTAGAGGTACCTATCGCAACATTCAACCCCGTTAAGACTGTAAACGACCTCTTGCGCGAACAGCATCAATAATATAGTATAACGATAAGGAACTTTGGTTTGATGGTATAGGTCTACCGATAATTGAAGTTCCTTTCATATCATTATAAAGCCCTGTATATCGAATGAAGATAGCAATAATAGGTGCAGGAAATATGGGCGGAGCCATTGCTCGTGGCATGTGTAAAGGTACAATCATTGCTCCCGAGGATGTTGTGCTGAGTAATCGCTCGGTTGCAAAGCTCGATGCAATCAAGTCGCAGCATCCGGCCATAGGTATTACATGCAACAATCGCGAGGCTGCTCGTGATGCCCGGATGATAATATTGGCAGTAAAGCCGTGGCTTATCAAGGAGGTTATTGACGAGATACAACCCACGCGCGAGCAGGTTGTTGTATCGGTTGCTGCAGGTATCGATTTTGAGAGTCTCGATGCAATGTTGCCCCAACGAGGTAATACCATATTTCGCCTTATACCCAATACCGCCATATCATTGCAAGAGAGCCTCACACTTATCTCTTCGTACAATGCTACACCCGAGCAAAATCAACTCATGCTCGATATATTCAATGAAATGGGTGTGGCAATGCTTATACCCGAAAATCGCATGTCGGCTGCCACGTCGATGACATCGAGCGGTATTGCCTATGCACTCAAGTATATACAAGCCGCTATGCAAGCCGGTGTGGAGTTGGGTATATATCCGCATGACGCCATGAAGATGGTAGCACAGTCGATGAAGGGTGCTGCTGAACTTATCTTGCAGAATGATACTCATCCGTCGGTAGAGATTGACAAGGTGTGCACTCCCGGAGGATACACCATCAAGGGTATTAACACCCTCGAGTCGCATGGCTTTACCACAGCTGTTATTGAGGCTATAAAATCATCTTGCTCATAACGTAATGAAACGAAGGACGATACAATTAACCGAAGCCTCGGGATTGATACTCGAAGGTGGTGGCATGCGAGGTGTCTTTACATGTGGTGTGCTCGATAACTTTATGGAGCGAGGTATACGCTTTCCTTATACCGTAGGCGTGAGCGCCGGAGCTTGCAACGGATTGTCGTACATGTCGCAACAAAAGGGTAGGGCAAAGTATAGTAATATTGACCTGCTTGACAAGTATCATTACTTGGGTGTCAAACAGCTTCTTCTGAAGGGTAATATCATGGACTTCGACCTATTGTTTCATACCTTCCCCGAGCAGATTATTCCTTACGATTATGAGAAGTTTGCCCGTTGTAGCGAAGTGTATGAAATGGTGACAACCGATTGTTGTACAGGAGAGGCTTGTTACTATAATGAAAAGAACAACCCTCGACGTATCATCGAGATTGTAAAAGCCTCGTGCAGCTTGCCGTTTGTGTGTCCTATAGCCTATGTCGATGGGCATCCCATGCTCGATGGCGGTATTGCCGACTCGATACCCTTGCTACGTGCACGTGAATTAGGATATGATAACAACGTTGTTATCCTTACTCGCAACAAAGGATATCGCAAACCATCTAAACCTACTACCGTACCGTTTTTCTTTTATCGTAAATATCCCCATTTGCGTCGTGCCATAGCCGGCCGAAATGCTCTGTATAACGCTCAACTCGATATGGTGGAGCGACTTGAAGAGAGTGGCGAAATAACAGTAATTCGTCCCGAAAAGCCCATTGTGGTAGACCGTATTGAGCGCGATACACATAAGCTGCTCGACCTGTATAACCAAGGTTACGAGATTGCATCGTCAATAGATTTTACACACACCTAAAGTTGAATATCAGTGGACAGAGGACATCAATATGATATATCCTATTGGTTGCAAAAAGGAGAAGCGTTGTATCGTCAAGGGCGATATAAGGAGGCTGTATCATATTTTCGTCAAGCAGTGAGTAGGGGGTATTCTACACATCAAGCCTGTGCTTATCTGGCCTACTGTCATTACAAAGGTCTTGGAGTCCCGGTCAATCATTATGCGGCATTTCGTTGGCATCGACACTTAATAGAGAAGAAAGATGGTGTAGCGAGTGCTCGACAAGTATATGGAAGTGACTTTGATAGGATATGTGCATTGCGAGTGGCTCGTCCGCAAGGCAATAGTAGCGAGTTTGACGATTATCTTATAGGGCGAGTAGTACTTCGTTCCGACACAAGGTATGAGCGTGTTAGATTTTATGCCGATAAGGTAGTGGTCGAATTGGCCGGTTTAGATTCTTGCTACGACAATTATTATGCTATAGGTATGATAATCAATGCGTATGAATTTCATAACTTACCATCGAACTTAGACGAGAGTTTTACACGCGACTATGAGTTTTACTCCTTGCGAATAAAGCAGGGTAATGTTGCGAAGGTTACACATGTAGCCAATGGCGATATTTACACCATTGTTGTACCTAAGGAAATGCGGTTTGACCAGATTGTTACACAAGTCGCTATCTTAATGGAGAGTCGCAAGGTGACAAAAAAGGTGGCACAAAAGTATCTGCCTCTCCGTATAGCAGAACTATCGAAACAAACAGGCTTGAAGTATACCAAGTGTACGATAAAAAATATTGACGATTACAGTGGATATCATCTGCGTTCGGGCGAAGTGATATTGTCGCCTTATGTAATAAAATGGAGCACAAAGGAAATAGATGCACTTATTATTCATGAATTGTGCCATTCGCTTGTAACGGGGCATGAACAAGACTTTTATGATACCCTGCTCAAGTATGGCGGTGAAGAGATATTTGAAATAGATAAAAATTTACCTTGCTTAGATATTGGATTAATATAAATATAAAAATATAGGAATATGATAAAACACATTGTAATGTGGAAACTGAAGCCCGAGGCTGAAGGCCACACTGCTCGCGAGAATGCTCAATGGATGAAAGAACATCTCGAATCGCTCATGGGGGTAGTCCCCGAGTTGTTATCGTGCGAGGTGGGTATTAATGTTGTCGATGGTAACTACGATGCATGCCTGATATCGACTTTCGCTTCGATTGAAGACATGGAAACCTATAAGAAACATCCGGCCCATGTGGCTATATCGACCTACTGTAAGAAGGTGCGTGAGAGCCGTGTAGCATGCGACTTTGTAATAGAATAACGATAAACATAAAAACAAGAAAGAGTATGAAACGAATTTTCAATTACCTGACACTATTTATCATGATAGCCATGTGTGTAGGTTGCTGTGCTACTACCGATAGCAACGAAATGAACATCGATGCACTTGTTGCCGAGATGCAAGATTTATATCCCGATGCCAACCACGATGTAATGAAGCGCGGTATTGAACAAACTGCAGCTTTGTGGCAAGAGCAAGATGGTACGGCCGAGGTATTCTCTCAATTTGTCAAAGAGAACTATGTACCCGACTGTGAAGGTCGCAAGGTGTTGTTTGATAAGCTATCGAAGGTGTATGAAGTGTTGCTGGGTGCGCAAAATCAAGTAACGGTTGAGCTTAACATACCCACCATGCTCACAGGTCCCGAACTTATCGACCTTGACTATATCATGAGTGCCTTCAATCCCTTCTCGCACATGACTACCGACTTGTATGAGAATAAGGTGGCATTTATTACCATCCTTAACTTCCCCAACTATACGCTTGATGAGAAGAATGCCTTGGGTAAGGAGTGGAGTCGCGAAGAGTGGGCTTATGCTCGCATGGGCGATATGTTCACCTCTCGTGTACCTGCCGACATCAACAAGCAGATAGGTCAAGCCAATGCCGATGGCGAAAACTATATCGCAGGTTACAACATCATGATGGGACATTTGCTCAACGAAGAGGGTAAACGCCTCTTTCCCGAAGATATGGTACTGCTTTCGCACTGGAACTTGCGCGATGAAATAAAGTCGAATTATGCCAACGTGCCCAATGCTCACGAGAAGCAAGAGATGATATATCAGGTGATGCAACGCATTGTCGATGGCTCTATACCTCAAGCCGTAGTAAACAATGCCGAGTACGATTGGGCTCCTTACAGCAACCGCACTTGGAAAGGTGAAGAGGAGGTAACACTCCCTGCCGAGGAGAATGGTCGCTACGATATAATCATGTCGCACTATGCAGCCATGAAAGCTGCCGATAAGTACGAAGCTCAAGCCCCCACAGGCATTATCCGCAACTTCGATATTGCTATGGAGATGACTTCGCAAGAGATTGAAGAACTATTTGTCAACCTCGTATCGTCGCCTCAAGTAAAGGCAGTGGGTAATCTTATCAAGGAGCGTTTGGGTCGCGATTTGCGTCCGTACGATATTTGGTACGATGGATTCAAGAGTCGTAGTGCAATATCGGAAGACCAACTTACCGCCCTTACTCGTAGCAAATATCCCACACCCGAGGCTTTTGAGGCCGATATGCCTCGTATGCTCGTAGCGTTTGGGTTTACTCCCGCCGAAGCCAACTATTTGGCCGATAAAATTACCGTCCAAGGTGCTCGCGGCTCTGGTCACGCTTGGGGTGCTGTAGGTCGCTGGGAAAACTCATTGCTTCGCACCCGCATCGGTAGCGAGGGTATGGACTATAAAGGTTACAATATTGCCGTGCATGAGTTTGGTCACAACGTAGAGCAGACTATCGACCTCTATGATATCGATTACTACATGATGCGTGGTGTGCCCAATACAGGCTTTACCGAAGCATTGGCATTTATCTTCCAAAAACGCGACTTGCAATTGCTCGGTTACAACCAACAAATAGATGATAATACAACACTCGACATCTTCTGGGGATTGTATGAGATAATGGGTGTGTCGTTGGTTGACATGCGCATGTGGCAATGGTTGTATGACAACCCCAATGCTACAGCTGCCGAGTTGCGCGAGACCACTCTTGCCATTGCTAGCGATGTGTGGAATAGCTATTATGAGCCTATCTTGGGCGAGAAGGATTCTCCCATATTGGCTATCTACTCACACATGGTCAACTCGCCCATGTACTTGCCCAACTATCCCTTGGGACACATTGTAGAGTTCCAACTCGAAGAGCACTTTGCTCAATTTACCAATTCTCGCGACTTTGCCACCGAGATTATGCGAATGTATCGTTTGGGTCGTCTCACACCCAACCATTGGATGCAACAAGCCGTAGGTAGCAACTTGAGTACAACACCTATACTCAATGCCATTGATGCCATCGTGAAGTAAAGGCATATATAATATATGTATAGAGGCCGTCGATGTTGTTTCGACGGCCTCTATTGCTATATGTAGGTGATGTTTCCGAGGCGGGGTGTATGTTACCAAATGTAGGGTATAAGTCGCCAGCGAAGGCTTGAGCAATATTCGTTGTAGCCTTTCAGTTCGGTTAATAATAACTTCTCTTCGTCAAGTATGCGACGTACAATGACAGGGATATAAAGCGTAAATACCAAGCCGGCCCACCAAGAGCCCAGCACTAAGGGCATAGCCAGGAACATGAGCAGTGTAGCGGTGTACATGGGATGGCGCACTATGCCGTACAGAC
>JAGBHF010000053.1 GCA_017935645.1 Bacteroidaceae bacterium
ACTCGCTACGCTCGTAGGCTCGTACGGGGTTATTCATTCTCGCTCTTTACGGAGCTACGACCCGTGCTTCGCACGCTTATATATGTCTCTTTTGTTCTTATGTCTATAAAAAATCCTTAGGCGGGGCCTTTTGTCTCTTTTGTCCTTATGTCTATAAAAAATCCTCAGGTGTGGTCTTCTGTATCTTTTGTCCTTATGTCTTAAAAAAATATTCTGTCTTCCACCAACCCCCTCGGCTTGCAGCCACTCCCCCTATATTTTCCGTGCGGAAAACACTGTGGAAGAAAAGATTACCGTGTGTGATATGAAAAATGCCCCAGCAGAAATATTCTGTGGGGCAATGCTTGTGTTAAAAGGTATTTTCTTCACTACAGCACCACCTTGGCGGTAGCACCACTGTTGAGGCCGGCTATATACACTCCTGCGGGGTGTCCGGTTATATCTATCGTAGCTGTTGTAGCACCTTGTCGTATGGCTTGCGTGGCCACTGCACGACCTGTGGCATCGTAGAGTGTAATTGCCTCGCCTGCCGATGCTACGGGGAATACCGCCATCAGTGCATCGCCCTCGCGATGCAGGGTGAGGGTTTTCTCTTCTTTGTTTATATTGGTCACAGAAGCTGTTATAGTTCCTTCATAAGATTTTCTATCCGGGATTACATAAATTTGGTATGTGTAATTTTCTTTTTCAAAACCAGGCAATTGAACGGAGAATTTTTGCATTACATAACCTTCTCCTAATGGTGGAGTGTCATCAACAATAAGCTGAATTGTATCGTTCTTTTCTTTTGCGAATACATACTTATATCCAAAGTTATCATGCGTCAGGATACCATCTATATACAGTACACCATTTTGCAATGATATATTGTACTCTGTAATATAAGGTTTATAGCTGCTACGTCCGAGATTTTCTCCAACCTCTATTCGTGTATTTTGTATATTCTCTTCTGTAAAAGGGAATAGATAGGCGTAGCAATATAAAGCTCTTTGTGATTTTCCGTTTCCAATAGGGATAATGCCGTAGTTCAAAGAGCCGATTCCCTCAACCCATATATCAGTATGTTGTGGATCGTTTTTACTTTGTAGATATAAACATTTGCGCACCGTATCCTTTTTACTGGGCTCAATAAAATAACATGGATAAAATATCGTATCACTAACAGCAGTAACAATCATTTCTGTTCCATCAGGCATAGTAAATATATCATTTACCTGCAAATCCATGTCAATAGTCAATATTTCCTCTTGTGTATCACATAAGTATCGATATGCTTTATTACCATCAAATCTTATCTTGATGCTATCGAAATATGAATGATAGTAAGAGTATTCGTTTATGAGTGTATCACCCCAAGTTCTATAACCTGATAAATATGCGCCTTTATTTGGATGATATATTCTCCATGTATTCTCCCATTTAATATTTCCCGATGTGGTCAAGCTTATTAATATAAAACCTGCCAATAAAGATAGAATCCGTTTCATGATATAAGGTTTTAAGGGTTGATTTTCATGCAAGTTTATCGAAACATTGCGAGATAGTCAATAGTGCAATGTGATTGTTAATAAATATTAACAATTGGGGGGGTAATTTTGTTTTGTTAACAAATGTTATGAGTGAAATTCTTATGCCTATGAAAAGAAATCGTGCGAAGCACGGGTTGAGGGGCTTTATGCCCCGAAATATAATAACCCCGTACGAGTGCCGTAGGCACGAAGTGCGGGGCTGCAGGCCCCCCAACTGATACCGGCGTCTGAAAGACGCGAAAGTCACAAACTCCCGTCTTTCAGACGATTGCACAGGGATGGTGACGATACCCCGCACTTCGCCACTCGCTACGCTCGTAGGCTTGTACGGGGTTATTCATTCTCGCTCCTCGCGGAGCTACGACTCGTGCTTCGCACGCTTTTATATGTAGCTTTTGTTCAAGAGAACGCGTTGAGGCAAGGAGTAATAAAAAGGGAGGCCGGCTAAAAAGTCGTAAGACAGATTAGTCGGCCTCCCGGGTATTTAACGCTTGTAGCGTATTATTGTGCAATGACTACCTTGTAGCTTTCGTTGCATACCTGCACAAAGTATACACCTTGGGGCAACAATGTTGCGTTGATGACATACTCAGGCTCGTCTATCGATATGCCGGTGTGGATAATACGGCCGGCAGCGTCGATAAGTGTAACCTTAGTGCCTTTGTCAAGGCCCTTGATATATACGCGACCGTCGTAGGTGTATATGCGTACACCATTGGCAAGAGTTGTCTCGACCGACGACTGAGCCTTCACGCGCACTACATTAGAGCCTACTTCGCCACATCCCGAGTAGAGGGCTTTTACTTGGTACTCGTAGTAGTTGGCAGGATGTTGCTTCTCGTCAATAAAGAAGGTCTCTTGCAAAGGTGTTTCGTTGAGCAATTCGCTATTGCAATATACATTGTAGCCTTCGAATACGTTGCGCTCCGAAACAGCCTCCTCAGCCAATCGAATACCTCTGATAGGCTCATTGGTGGTATTGGCGATAGGTGTGAACGGTACTTCGTCGACCTTTTTAGGCGCTTTACCCATACCCTTATCGGCATATGCACGCAAGCCGACAGTGATATTCCAGTTGCCATCAATATCGTTGGCGCTGAGGGTGCTCCAATTCTTGCCGTCGCTCGAGTAGAGGTCGCCTCGTCCTACTTTACCGGGACCTGCATCGTAGCCCAAAGGTACAGAAATCTCGTTGTGCTCGATGTATGCTACCACGCGCAAGGTCTTGTTGGTATTGATAAGCAAGGGTTGCTCCAACTCTACAGTGTTGAAACTGTATTGCTTCAAGTTGGGGACGTATTGTTGTGCAATAAGATTGTCGCCTTCGTAAATCAACAAGAAGAGAGCGTCGGGTACTTGGTAGATGTACAATTCAACCTCCGAGATTGAGAGTTGTTCATAGGGCTTCAACTCGTCGCTGTTCCATTGTACACCGGCGTAGAATGCACCACCGCGGGGCATACCGGCGGCATCGTGTACGTGACCATCGTGCCAACGGATGTTGACAACATCGCCCAATGAGGGAGCGCTCCATCCAAGGCTGTATGCGTTGTTGTAGGGTTCAACAAAGAGCATACCGGGTTTTTGACAACCATTGCTATAGTCGAGGTCGATGTTTACAGCGTCGGTATAGTCGCTGATACATGACGACAGATAGTGTGCACGCACTTGATAGCTGTATGTGCCGGGGATGAGGTTGCGGTCGGTGTAGGATATGTCGGTGATGGGTTGGTCGTTGAGTTGAACACCATTGCGCATGATGTCGTAGCCGTATGCTTCGCCTATAATATGGGTGTCGTATGTAATGGCGTCGATGTACTGCATGTTTGCACCGGCCTCATGGCGTATGGCGATGTAATCGCTACCGGCGGGGATGGTAAAGCTGTATTGCTTCCAAGCCTCTGTTGTGGTGATACTCTCGAAGGGTATGAAATCATCGATATTGTTACCGTCGACCGATGTGAGCACGCGTAGGCTACCATTACCGAGGTGGTCGTCGTGGTTGCGGGCAACAAATGAGAATACCATCTCTTGCTCGGGCTTACCGGCAGGGATAATGAGCCATGCATTGTCGGCCTTGGCTGCTTGTAATGCTTTTGTGCCATGATAAGCTGTAGCATCGCTTACTTGCCATGCACCGTTGTAGTTGCTCCAGTCGGCACGTGCGTAGGCTGAACCAACGAGATTCTCCTCGAAACTTTCGTATAGCTCGGCTTCGGTTGCAGTGGGGTCTACAAACGATATGTTGATGTTGTATCCGTAGGTGCTTTGTACGGCTTTTACATCGATGGGTGCATCGCAATTCTCTGCATCATAGATGTCCACGTAGGCCTTGTGTGAGCGAGTCGATACCGAACCGTCGATATATACGGTCTCTATTTCGTACTCGTACGTGCCCACTTCGCTCTCGTCTTCGGTAAAGTAGCGGAAGGGGATGGGCTCGTTGTTGCGTTTCACGCCATTGCGATATACATTATATCCCGCCAAGCCGTTGATGCTACCGAGGTCGAAGAATATAAAGCGACAGTTACTGTTTTCTTGCAATGCCACGGCCAGCAGTGTCAATCCCTCGTTGGTGTGAACAACCGACATACCACCGGCTTTGGCGCCGGTTTCGGGTGCTATCTCCACGTAGTCGCCTATGTTGATAGTACGAGTGAGTGTTCCTGTAGCCATGTCGTAGCAGCAGATGGTGTAGGGATGCTCGTAGCCCTGCTCGAAGGTGTAGAGTGTACCGTTGTGGTAGGCCGATCCGGCAGCACCTTTCAGTGCGGGACCATCGCTCAACTTAGCACCGCGCTTGCTTACATAGATACTTGTTTCCCAGTCGCCTACTTCAAAACCGCCCTTGCCGTTGTCCAATTCGGGGATATAGGCTACGTGGCGAGCTATCTCGGAGATAGAGAATGTATCGGTGATGCACTTGTTTTCGATGTCTATCTGATATAAGAAGCTGTTGGCATCGGCTGCAAAGAAGTTTGTTCCGTCATAAACAAGGTTGCGGATACCCTGCATATTGCGATTAATCAAGATACTCTCGATATACTCGCCATCGAGGGTGTACTTGCATATTGTTCCGTTGGTGTTGTGCAGTGTAGTGTAGATGTACTCACCGTCCGATGCAATGCCTATTTCGCCGGCAAGATTACCTTTGAACATGCTTACATACTCGGGATAACCCACTTCGGCTGTGGCTTGTGCCTGAGTGAGGTCAACAGGGAATGAACTTACCTCTTCGATAGGAAAGTCCCAACGGACATGAATCGTGCGGTTCAACTCGGTTTGAGCCACTACGTTCATAGGCGGTACAGGCTCGCCCAACTCCATGATGTGTGCTACGGCGACCGCTGACAAGTTCGACTCTCCACCACCGGCATATACTGACGATACTTGGTAGTTGTATCTACCCGGCTCCGACAATTGGTCGTTGTATGAGAGTTGGTCAATAAGCAAAGTGTTGCACTTCACACCGTTGCGGTACACATTATAACCTATAGGTTGTTCCTCGGTAGTCGATGAAGGTGCCAGGTTGATGGCAATATTGAAGTTACCCTCCATGCCGATGTGTGTGAGAGGATACCATGTCTTGCCATCTTCCGATATAATATTACCTCTCTTTCCGCGTGACTCAGAGGCATCGATACCAATAGGATTGACACCGGCATCATGAGCAACAAGGAAAGCTACACGATAGTCGCTACCGGGTTCGATGCTTATCACATCGTTGAGTTTGATGCTGTTATATTCACCATATTTGATATTGCCGGTAGAGATGTTTTGTGAAACAACACGCTTGTTGTCTTTGTATATTTGCAACGAGAGCGAGAGAAAACGCTCTTGAATGAAAATATCTATCGAGGAGATTATCATGTTGCGGTACTCGATAAGTTCGGTGTGATTCCATTCTACACCTGCCCAGAAGTATCCACCTTCAGCCATACCCATCGAACTGTTGTTGATACCGTTATCCCAGCGGATAGAGCAACTGTCTAACAACAAGGCATCGGGTTGCAACCAATTGAGGCTTACATCGCGGTTGTTGGTAACGTTGAGGGTGAGTTCTTGAGGTTCGTAGTAGGGGGCGCCTATCTTCATGTAGATATTTGCGGGGTTCGATTGCAGTGATTCCTTCTCGCCATATACTGCCGTAACAGTGTAGCTGTAGTTGCCATATACGAGTTGAGTATCGGTATATATTGTGGCTGTGATAAGTTTGTCGTTTATCTTATTGCCATTGCGATATACGTTATATCCCGTGGGGGTTGCATTGCCCTTTGTCCATGAGAGCACTACCGAAGCATTACCTTCGGCTGTAGCAGTGAGGTCGATGGGGCGGGGTGTAGCAGTTGCCTCAGAAACGGTATAGCTTACAGTGATATTTTCACTATCCAACTCGGGTACAGTATATATCTGAACGGGTATTGAATACTCTTCGCCTACCACGCCATTGCGAGAGTTGATATCGAAAGTGATAGTTTGCGACTCACCACTCTTGAGTGTACCGGCCTCGGGAGCGATGGACAACCAATCGTTGGTCTTGGCCAACTCATAGATAAAGATGCGCGAGGGCGATTGTTTGAGTACACCCACCAACGACAATGTTCCATCCACATAGTTTGTAGTAGCCTCAATACCACATATATAGTTGGGCACGTTGATTGTGCCTATTTGGTATCCGGGTACATCGTCAATCATGTGTGAAATGGGAGTAACCGAGCGAGTGTTGAGGTTGTATTGAATGATTTCCAATTGGTCTACCTGATTGGTGCCACTAACCTCTTCGTTGCTAAACCACAAGTATGGACCTCCGGGTGTAACATTGTCAAATGCCGAGCCGAATGCTCCTACATCCTTGGTATTGTTGATGGGTCGGAATGATACCGTTACGTTGCCATCGCGGTCTATACGTCCTACCGAGTTGAAGCTACCTACCCAGAACTGGTCGTTGCGGGGGTCGTAGCTACAGTGAGTTATCTTCAGCGAAGGCTCGCTCTCGACAATAGTTTCTTTAATCAACTGCTTGTTGCGCAAGTCGAGGCAGAATAGGTGGTTGCTATAGTCGCTACCATAGAAATAGGTGCCATCGAATGCAAAGTCGTACAACATGTAGTACATGCCGGGGATGCTAAACTCTTCGATAAAATTACCGTCGCGGTCGTACTTGAAGAAACGACCTAAGTAGAAGGTTGAGGTCGTATAGAAGAACTCGCCGTCGAATGCGATAGAGGTTTGCAAGTCGCCCGATGTGTCAAATGTCTTTTGTATAGTCCAAGCATCCTTGTCCGAGCCACTGCCGGCGGGAGTTTGGGGTATGAGATTCCATTTCATCTCGCCATTACCGTTGTTGGTGAGTGTGACAGTGCGAGTAGCGGTTGACTCTGATGCGATAGAGGCATGTATCGATGTGTTGTCGATGTTTAACACAGGCTTGGTTACATCGGCAGTAAATCGGTTGTCGGCATCTTGGTTTATATCCCAAGTTTTGCTGTATGTGTTGCAACCTTGGTAACGGATGTCGATGGTGTATTGACCTTTCTCGAGTTTGGGCAACTCTATCACACCATTTTCATCGGTTGTAGCCTCGATAAATGCGTCATGGTCGGCGGTAAGTGTCACGTAGCAGTTGGCAATAGGCTCGCCCATGCACATGACGGTGAGTTGAGCCGAAGTCCACTCGGGACACCATACTTTCACATCGTCGACATACCAGTAGTCGATGTAATAAGCGTCTTCGCCAAATGCGCGATAACGTATACGGAAGAGGTCGTTTGTAAGATACTCCTTGAGGTTGTATTGTTTAATAATCCACTCGTGAGTGCCATTATCGTTGGCAAAGGCATCGATGCGTTGCCATGTTTGTTCGTTATCGCAAGAGATTTCCAATGCCAATGTATCGCCAACTTCGTTGTTGTAGTTGACATGGCGTAGGTTGAAACGTAGGTAGGTGTTTTCGCGATTGACGGTACGCAACTCTTTCGATACGAGCGATTGTGAATAGTCCTTGAGCGACGAATAGACATATTGAGCCGAGTAGTCAACCAGTCCGTAGGGATAGTATGAACTGCTCCACTTTGAGGGGTTGCCTTGCTCGTCGACAGGGGTGCTCCAATTGTCGGGCTCCAATACGTTCTGGTCAAATCCGTCTTCAAAAGGCAATAGACGGATGTCGGGCACTTCTACAGTCAATGTCTCCTGTTGTATTATCTCGCTACCGTCGCTGTAAACGGCGCTTATGGTATAGTTGTAGAATCCATATTCCTCTACAACATCGGTGTAGCAGATATCTTCAATGAGTTCATCGTTTACTTTTACATCATTGCGGTATAAATTGAATCCCTTGAGATAGTTTTGGGCAGGTGCTTTGGGGCGAACACGGTTTGTACCTACAAATACATCGTCGATGAGCAACATAAAGGCCTCGAACGACACACAGTTGATAGTAACGTATTTGGCCTCTTTGGGTATGTCGTACTTGAAGAGAGTCCATTCGGCGGGCACTTCGACATACTCGCCTGGATTGACATAAGTAAAGTTTGAGGCTTGTTTACCTGTAGTCGAATATCCTACTCTGAAACGCTCCAGTCCGTAGGCATCGGTGTAACTCTTGGCACGGAAACTTACTTGGAAGTTCTCCTCAAAGTTTAATTCGGGCGAAATCATATAGTCGTTGTTGCCACCATCTACCGTAAAAGCAACCAACATTTTAGTCCCCGAGTAAGGCTGTATGGCAGGCCAATCGGCCACCGAAGGAGTTGTAGCAGCGGGGTTCATGATGACGTATGCCATCTTTTGACCTTGTGTGGGGAAAGATGCTGCAGTCCATGTATAGGTGTCCTCGTTATCCATGTCGAGGAAACTCCAACCAATATTGCCGGGAGAGTTGATGGCAAAGTCGGGGTGTGCTTCAAAGTCATCGAAGTAACCATTGGTTGCCTCGGGATTGTTCCAGCGCAAGGTTACATCTTTGTTGTAAATGTCGACAACGTGTAGGCCGTAGGGAGCACCATCTTCGGCTGCTGTTAGACGTTGTGTTTCGGCAGGAGCAGTATATACTCTTGCTTCTGTTGCAGGGCGGTTTTCGGGCTTCATTTTTTTCATCATATCGCTATTGTCGGCATAGCTGTATAGTAAGCAGCCGGCGGCGATAATGAGTGTTGGAAGCAGATATTTGGTGTGTTTCATATCGAATGGAGTTATGATTATTTCACGATAAGTTTGAAGGTTTTACTCTCATTTTCTCGACTCATATTTACCAAGACAATGCCTTTGTAGTCGTTCAAGTCAATTACGTGTGATGCAGCACTGTCGATAAGCTGATTGTATAGTACGATACCCTCGGGAGTAGTACACAGTATATGAGTGGGTGTTGTGATACCTGAGAGGTGGATATTGCCGTTGTCGGCATATATATCAGCGTTGTCGGCCTGAATATCCTCAACGTTGCCCGAGTAGCTGTAGAATGCCGGCTCGGATGCGTCGAAGTATAGGATACCGTCGCCCGAGTATACAATTACGGCATATTCCTTGCCAGTGGTAAACTCGCCTTCAAAGGTTTCGTTAATGACAATGCTGTTTTCTTGAACAGCACCCGATGTGAGCAGTTCCCATACGTATCCGTCATTGTATCCGACGGTAAAGTATCGCACTTGTATGTTGCGACCACCATGGTGACATGTAAGACGGAGTTTTTGGTATACACGACCGGTGAGATATTCGCTCAACATCATCTCAACACCTTCGGGATTGTATGCGTTGAGGTTGGCTACCGGACCTATTTGTTCCCAATATTCACCATCCTCACTACCCTCTACGGTAAGGGTTGTAGTACCGGTAGGGCCTGAAGTGGTAATGATGAAAATAAGGTCGGTAATGCCGTCGGGGAAGGCGCGAGTTTCAAGCACACCGTCGCCTGTAAAGAATGCTGTACCGGTAGACAACTCGACATCTCCTTCAACAACTTCCCATTCGGAGGGCGGAAAGAACATGGCTGTGTTATATACCTCGTCTGTCACCTCATAAAATTCGAGGTGGTAACGAACTGCATCTTCAACAGGAGTCCACTCTACCTCAAGAGCATTGTTGTTGACAAGACCAAACTTGGTAAACTGTGGTGTATCCAACTTACTTGCCAAATAGATTTGCCACAACCACAAGCTGCTTTGCAATTTTTCTGATGTACACACAAGTGCAATGTATACCTCTTGTCCGGCATAGGCTGAGAGGTCTACCTCTTCGGGTACTTGGTAGCCAAAGTTGTCGGCGAATGAGAATTGTTTTACCAAGTGGAAATCCTCAATTTCGCGTGAGTGTGTCGATACATACACATCGAGCTTCTCGACAGCTGCTTGTTCGACAATACCCCGCACGAAGTATAGGTGTCCGTTGTCGGGGACGAGCATGCGGGTCGAGATAACCCAATAGTCGGCATTGTTCCAATAGTCAAATTGGTACAAAAGCCCGTGGGTTGTGTCGTCAAATATCCATGTTGTACCATCACCGTTGTTATCGACAATTTTCCAACAATCGGGTTCGCCGTCGCTCCATGATGTAAAGTCGGCAATGTAGGGTGCTTCGGCAAGGGCACATTCGGTCTTGACTGGTATTGCTGCACCATATATAGTGCTATTGTCTTCGAGTCGCATGAAGGCTCGTACATAGTAGAGTGTGCCGGGATTAAGACCTGTTATAGTATAATTGATTGTGTTGTTTGTTGCCACAACCGATTGTGGCGAAGTGGCTATATTGGGGTTCTGGTGTGTGTCCCAGCAGAAACCCATTTCGATGATGGCTTGATTGCTCTTTTCGATAGTAGCCGCAACCTCCAACGAGGTGTCGCGTACATTACGAGGTGATTCGGTGCGAATGATAGGAAGATCGGCAATACCGCCTTTGACTTGGAAGTAGATTACGCCATCTTCCTCTCGAATATTGGTAATAGGAGTGTTGGTGGGTTCACCTGCCCAGTTGATAGCGTTGGGGGTTGTAAAGTCGGTAAATTGAGTGTTACCTGAGCGTCCGGGATAGGTATCACCGTTGCGTGTGTTCGAGTCGTCGATACCGTCGGCAGGCTTGATGTATATACAACGGTGGCGACTATTGTTGTTGGGTGCATTGTATGACCAATATTGCTCGACCATTTCGTCGGTGTAGTCGTAGTGATAGATAAGCAAGCCATGTGCGGGAATGTGTGAGTCCCAGCCGGTCTTTTGGCGGTTCTCAAGAACAAACCACTCGTGTCCGGTACCAGCTGCACGGTTGGGTTGTGCATTGATGTAGTATGCAACATTCTCACCCAATGAGTTGAGGCTGATATCAGCTGCTTCGTTAAGTTCAATAGGTGTGCACCATCCCATTTGTGAGCGTTCAAATGTCATCAGGTAGGGCGGTGTGCGACTCTCGTTATTGTAGCTACCCGATGCAAACATTGAGTAGTCGCCGGGATCAATACCATATCCGTCGGTGTATTGGTCGGTGTCGTAAGTGTCTTTGAGACCGAGAACATGACCAAACTCATGAGCAAACGTGCCTATACCGTCCATCTTCTCGCCACTTGCTCCAACAAACTCGGCTGAGCAACCGTAGGCATTGATAATGGTGTTGTCGATGGTGATAGAGAACTCTTCGAGAGTCCAACTGTGTGGCCACATGTCGTCACCGTTACCGGTACTTGCTTCGCTATATCCGGCATATACAACGTTCACGTTGTCCATATAGCCGTCTTTGTTGTTGTCGAATATCGAGAAGTCGAGGTCGGGGTTATTTTGTTTGGCTATATTACAAGCATCCACAATCATGGCGCGGGGATTGCGGTCCTCACCGGTCTCTTCAGAGTTGCCGGCATAGTAGAGTTGAGGATAAGGAAGTGTGTAGGGGCCTAATACAGTAAAATGAGGGATAAATTGTCCCATAGAGTTGTCGCGGTAATAGTCCTTAACACTACCTGTTCCACCGTTTACACTATACCCTTTTTCGTTGAGCCAAATGTCGAAATCGTGATTGGTGAAGGTAAAATCCCGGTCGCTAAATCCTACGAGAATAACAAGGTACTGGCTCTCGGCAACCTCCTCTTGAGCGGCGCGTTGTGCACCGTTGCTATGATGTGTGACTTTGGGAGCTGTTACACGAGGGGCTTTGCGGGTTATTGTAGCCTCTTGTACCATTTGAGCGTGCCACTTCTTGGCGGGAGCAAGAGTAGACAAGAGTTGTGCCTCTTGAGCAGTGCGATAGTCGGCATTGGTGGCTACTTGTTTGGTGAGTTTTTTATTCTCAAAGTCATAGTATTTGAAGAATCCGTCTACATCCTTTCGGATAAGATAACCATCTTGCGTGGTGGTGTAGTGGAAACTTTCGTCACCATGCAGCCTGATAGTCAATTGAGAGCCATCGGGCTGTGTGATTGTAATAGGATTGGGGTTGGCCATGATGGCATAGGCCATTGGCGCAAAACACAACGGTATTATGATTCCTAAGATTAGCTTGCGGAGCATTGTGTTCATACGATTGGAGTATTATGTGTTTAATATTAATTTCAAAAATGAGTTGAGCACAATTGCTTGCACTCAACTCATTGGGTATTTATCGGATAGCGATTTTGCTGATTTGGTTGCCCACTTTCACTATGTAAATGCCTTGTTCAAGGTTGAATGTGGCATGGTCATACACGGCTTGTGATGCGACAATCTTACCGGTGATGTCACATATAACTACGTTGGTGCGAGTGTTATTGGCTGTTACAACGACATTGTTGCCCATTACGCGCACTTGTGTGTCTTGTGCAACGCCTTCAATGCCCGAGTATTTTCCGCTTACGGTAACGGTAATTTCGTTGTAGATGGCATCGAGCTTGAGTAGATAAGTACCTTTGGTAGTAACGTCGTAAGAGAGAATGTAACATTCGTCGGTATAGGTCGATGTAGCCAAGGCATACTCACTGTCGCAGTTCTCATACATGCTCATGCTGAAGTAGTCATTGTAGCTTTGTGACTTAATAGAGAACTCTCCGGGCTCCAAGTCGATGCTGTACCAAACAGGGTTGTTGCGACTTGCTCCGGCGGGAAGTGTAACTTCACCGGATGTAATGGCAATGGGTGTGGTACAAGATTCGCCGGGAAGAAGGTCGGCTGTCTTGATAGTAAGTTTTCTGTCACTTTGAGCTGTGAGGGTCAATACTCTGATGTACAATACATCATCCTTTGATGCAACGAAGCTGCCCTCGAAGTAGCTGGTGCTTGCGTTGGTTTGAATGATTTCGGTACCATATTCGTTGCAGTCAGTCAATACTCTTACACTTGAGTAGCTTGATGTGTAAGTTGTTTCATCGTATATTGACTCGTATGCGATATTGGCACTGATTGTCACTTTGCAATCTCTGTCAACTACATATTTGAACCAATATTTACCGGCATTCTCAGGTATGTCGCTTATACCTTCGAGCACATCAATGGCTGTCTCGCATGATTCGCCTATTTGGTAGCTCTCTTCGCTGAGGAAGAATGTTGTGGCGTCTTCGATGTTGGTAAACTTGATGATGCATTTTTCTCCGGTTATCATTTCGCATTTGTTGATATTGGCTATCTTGGTGGCTTGGTAAGAGCCGTCCCATGAATTACAACCGCGAAGGAATGTCACTCCGATAATAACATCGGTATCGATAACCAGCCAACCTGTTTGTGTAGCAGTATAGCTGTAGTAGTATTCGTTTGACGCGGGAAGTGTATTTTCGCCTTTGATAGCATCTACTGCATTGTCGCAAGTAGTACCTTCCTGGATGTCCTCAAAAGTTGCGGTAAATGCAAATGAGTTTAAGCCTTCGCGACAAGTCCATTCAATGATGTAATTTTCGCCACCATTTACTTGCGCCTTGGCATAGTTGCTACCATTGGCTAAGGTTGAATACGAGTTTTCTTCGGCATAGATGCTCACACCTGTTTCGGCGTTGGTTATACCGGCTGCTTGAGCATCTACAATCAAGAATTTATTGGCTCCCTCGGGTGCAGTTATACGGTAGTAATATTTGCCATTATAGAGGGGGGTAGTTACAGCTTGTCCTGCTTTGATAATGATAGGATTATTGATTAAATCACCCTCTTTATCGGCTTCGGTTATGATATTAAAGTTCTCTTCAGTAGCGGTCGCTTCGGTCTTTTCGATATTGATGAGGTAGCTGTTGCCGGTGTATACGGCAGTGCGCATTGCGAAGTAACCGTCAATCGATTCATTTGCACTATATGCGTTGCAGTCGCTCCATACACTGAGGCTTCCGCCTGCAAGGCTACACTCCGATGAAATTATCATGTAGCCGGTTGTCTCGGCATAGTATTTATACCAATATGAACCTGCTTCCTTGGGCAATACGTTGGTTGCTGCACCGTCGAATGGCATGTCGCAAGAGAGACCTTTGACGGGATGAGAAAGTGAAACAGACACGAACAAGGGGTTGTATGATTGAATACGGAAGATGTAAGTATTTCCGGCAACAACCTCATATTTACCTATGTATTTACCATTGACGTATCCTACCGATACACTTTCGCCGGTTGTGCTCTCACAACCTATTTGCGCTGTACACGATGATACACTTCCGGTAAATGTCATCTCCAACAATCCGCTCTCTTCACAAGTGTATGAAAGATATGTGTCGATAGATGAATATCCTTCTTTGTGACAGGGTACAAAAGTGTTGCCTTCGCCAATGGCGATAGCGTCGTCGCAGGTCTTACCGCCGTCGGTGTTGGCATCTATTAATGCAATGGTAAATTCAACAGCGGTGATGTTATAGCCGCCTACTTCCAAGATCACTTCCTGACCGGGATAGACGGGGTATGATGTTGATGTGTAGTCGCTTGAGTAGATACCCGAAATATAGGAGCCGGCCAAATCTTTCATGCTACTTCTTACGTTTTGGTCGGTCGAACTGAATTGTACCAACTTGCCTTGGGTTGCAGGGGCTGTGTATTTGTAATATACAATGTTGTTACCACTTGTAGCTTCTTCAAATGTGTAGCTGTTCTTTCCCTCGGTCAATTCGATAGCGGTTTCGGCTGTAGTACCGGGTGCGGGGTGAGTAACCTTAGCCGACATCAGGATGGGTGAAGAGTTCAACTCCATACGGAAGATATAAGTGTTACCGGCAACTACACTGACCCTGCTCGAATAATTGCCGTTGTTGTATGATGCTGCCAATGTCGTAGGTGTAGAGTCTTCGCAATTATCCATTACTTGTATGGTATTTACCGAACTTGACATGTTCAACTCCAATATACCATCCTCGTTGCAAGTATAGGTAGCAAACGTGGGGTGATAGCTGTATGTGTCCATGTCGTAGTAGCTGGGTATATATGTGTCTTTATCGGTGAGAATGATGGCGTCATTGCAAGTAGCACCGCCGTCGGTATCGGCATCGCTAATGGCAATGCCGAATGTTACTGATGTTCCACTATATGAATATATCTTAAAATATAGGGTCTCTCCACCTTTTACGGGGTAAGCATATCCGTTGCTCAAGTATACGCCGCTTACGTAGGTCGATCCGTCGGTTGTGACATCGCAATACACCGAGTAGTCGGCTCGTGTAAAGGTAATGAGCTTGTCTTGGCTCTCGGGGGCAGTATATTTGTAATATACCGATACGTTGCTACTTGACTCATCTGTGTAGGTGATGTTTTCACCCTCTACAAGAGGAAGGGCGGTTTCGATTGATGATTGAGAGTATCCACTCCACAAGGTACACATAAGTACCACTAATAGTAAGAAACGCTTCATGATATAAGATTTATTATGGTTTATTTGTTTCTAATAGGTTGTTTTTAATGCCAACAAGGGTGTGGCGTGTTATTTCTTTTGCAAGTATAGGAATTTTATATAACAAACGCAATATTTAGTAGGGGATAAAAAGGGGATATAGGTAATAAAAAAACAGCGATACAAAGCCTGTGTCGCTGTTGGTGCAAAAAAAACATCCCCTTTTGCAATATTTTCTATGCAAGTGTGCTGAGATATGAAAACAATGCTTTTGTGTTCTCAAAACCCATCTTTTTGGCGAGTTGTTGTCGTTTTTTCTTGCAATATTCGGGGGTAATACTCAGTACTGAGGCAATCTCTTTGGTGCTAAGATTGATGTAAATGAGTGAAAGAAATCGAATTTCGTTGGCGGTAAGTTCGGGGTGCTTGTCGCGCAGAGCGGCAATGAAGGCATCGTTGCGTTGCTCGAAGTAGGTCGAGAAGTCTTGCCATGCTTCATTGTTGTCGATGGCTCGTTGCAGTTGTGATACGGTTTGTTTAAGAGCGGTGTTGTTTGTCTCCTTGAAGTATTGCGACTTGGATAGTTCCTCGACAATGTTTGTTACAATATCGTTGCGGTTGGCAACAATCATAGCTTTGGACATCAGTTCTTTGTCGCGCAATTCTATTTCGTGTTTGTAGCGTTCTTCCTCAAGTAGTGCTTGGGTGCGTTGCTCTTCGAGTTGTTTCTGAAGAAGTTGATGTTGTTGTTTCTCGCGCTCAATGTTGAGTTGCGAAATCTCTTTTTCTTGTCTGTTTTTAATAATCTGGTTGATAAGAGCCCATGCCAATATGAAAGATGCCAAGATACCCATTCCCAGTACGATGTAGCTTGTGCGCGTGCGCAATCGATACTCTTCGAGTTCATTTTCACGTCGCAATAGTTCTATTTGCGTGTTGGCATTCTCAAATTGTTGTGCCTCTTGAATGTTTCTTATCGAGTCGGTTGCTTGTATAGCCGAGTCTTTGTAGGTGTAGGCAAGCTTGTAACGTTGTGTTTTGTAATATACATCGGCCAGTGTTTCGTATAATTTTCGTCTCTCCTCGATGCTGATGGCTCGTTGTAGTGCTTGGCGGCAATAATGAATGGCCGAGTCATAGTCTTTGATATCGACCATTGTTTGTACAAGGACTAACAGGGCTGCCGTTTCGATAGAGCTCTGTTGCAATGCTATTGCTTTATTGAGTATTTGTAGTGCTTTTTGATAAGCCTCTTCATATCGACCATTTTTACAATAGTAGTTGGCTTTGATGATTTGCAATTCAAGGCTGTCTTTGGGTGTATTGACAAACATCTTTTCGGCGATAGCGATGTACTCGGCAGTCTGTTCAAGTCGGTCGAGGCTTAGAGATATATTAGCGATATTCATGGCGCATCCACCAATAAATAGGCTGTCGCCACTCTCTACCGCCGATTTATAAGCCAGGGTGCACTGTTCAAGAGCCTCTTCAAACCGATTGTCGAGCATGTACACACCGGCCATGTTGTTGATTACACTCATTTCGTAGCGCTTGTCTAAGCGGTCGACAGCTATCCTGTAGGCTTCGGAGAGGTTGTTGAGTGAGGTGTGATAGTCGGTCAACTCGGCATAGTTGATACCTATGTTGGTGTATATCCAGAATAGCTGTTCATAGGCACTCTTTTGCGTGGCTATATCTTCGGCTTGTGAGAGCAACTCCAACGAGTGAAAATAGTCTTTCTCGTCCGATGCTTTGATGGCTTGTTGTAACAGGCTGTCACACAACTCAATGCTCTGTGCCGATAGAGTTGTTGCCAATAATAGGTGTATATATAAAAGTATATGCCGAAATTTTATCATCTTATTGTGGGCTTATTTATTACCTATAATTATGTCGAGTAGGTCGGGGTGTTGCATGCGCATATATGTGTCGTTGTCGACATATACATTGGCGTTGTCGGGTATGTGTATACAGTGGATTGTTGTGTCGGGCAGTAGTTGTTCGTCGTTGCCCAATTCCTCAAATGCGATACCTCTCTCTTGCAACTTATGGTTGAATGAGGGTGACTCTATGAGGTGATATACCTTAACGGTAGATTGTGGTGTGATGGCGTGGTATAGACCTCCCAATCGTTGTGTAAAAGCACCTCCGGCTATGATTGTAGTGGCGCAACAGAGTAGTTGTGTGGTGACAAGCAGTGTGTAGAGGATGCAGCGTAGGCGTTGCAACAAGGGCGAGAGGGCTTGGCTCTGTTCGGTGTATAGTAGGAGTATCACGGGTACAGCCCACAGAAAAGGGATGTAGCGCATCCACCACGACTGCTCGAAGATAAAGCATGCGACCAAAAGGAGTAGTGATATACCTATAAAGGTTGTTGCTCGCGACTTGTTGAGTGTCAACCGGCTCTTCTCCTTGTAAAAAGTGTATGTTGCAAAGAGTATGGATGCAAACAATGTGTATCCGAAGAAAGGCCCGAGTCCGGCTATGCGACCTTCGTGTGATATGTAATAGTCATGTAGCGAGTCGTTGATAATGGGTATCCATATACCTGTTCCTTGCGCATTGTAGAAGAGTGAACGCAACCAATTGCTCAAGCGATTGCCATTGGCGTATAGTTCGGGTGTATTACCACTCATGATGTCGGTATCGCTACCCATAAGCGGGTAAAATGGGTTGCCCCAGCCCATAGTGTTGGTGACGTAAGGATGAAAGCCTATCACACCAAATCCTATTATAAACAAGATAATGGATAGGGTTATGAGGCGATAACTCAACTTGCACCTGCCCGATATAAAATACCAGACTATAGCGGTGGCAATAGTAAGGAAAACGTAAAATGCTACAGTAAACTTGGTCGATGCTGCCAATAGGGTGGTGATGATGAGCAAGCACCACGATAGAGGGGTATTGTAGCGGTATATTGTTATAAGTGAAATGATAGCCAGTAGCATAAATGTGTACATGGCGTAGTCGATATAATAGATATAGGCTTGTCTTATCACCACGGGACACAATGTTAATAGCAGTGTGAATAGCAGCACTTTGCGGGTAGAGTGCTCGTGAAACTCACGACGTAAAAAGCTGTATGTGATATATATCGATGCAACAATAAGCATGATATTAACTCCTTTTCCGCTCTCTATGCGATTGAAGAAGATTGCTATGGTAGAAGCCGATATTTCAATAGCTTTGGCGTAGTGTGTGCTCCAGAATGAACTGAACTCTTCGGGGTGATAGATGGGGTTGCACCCCATTATCATATCGACAATACCGCCTTGATGATAGGTATTACCATCGTAGCTGTTGTCGTAGAGCATGCTTGCTGATAGGAGTGCGAAAGCGATTGATAGCAAGGTGTATAGATAGTATCGCAAATGTGCATGAGGTTTATAGCCTTTTCCGATTATAAGAAGATGCCCTATAACAAGTGTTGTGATGACAGCGACCGGAAACATCCACACCCCCACACTCCCACCAAAGATGAAAGCAGTTGTGGCTAATAGAAGTGATAGAAAAGGGATAAGCAGAAGACTTAATCCACATATCTCAACCTCGTTGGTGGTGGGTTTTAGATGCTTGATGTTCATTCAAAGAGTTTCAGTTGCGGGTCGGTAAGACGAAATGATTGACGATGATAGGGGGTTGTGCCATATAACTCTATCGCATGGCGATGCTCTTTGGTAGGATAGCCTTTGTTCTTATCCCACGCATATTGCGGATGCTGCTTGTGCAGTTGTAACATGTAGTCGTCGCGATAGGTCTTGGCCAATATCGATGCTGCTGCGATTGAAAGATATTTTCCGTCACCTTTTATTACGCAGGTGTGGGGTATCTCTTTGTAAGGCTTGAATCGGTTGCCGTCAATGAGCAGGTGTTGCGGAGTGAGCGATAATTGCTCCACAGCGCGGTGCATGGCCAGTATCGAGGCGTTAAGAATATTTATTTGGTCAATCTCTTGAGGTGAAACTATCCCAACGGCCCATGCTAAGGCATCTTGCTCGATGATAGGACGCAAGGCGTAGCGTTGTTTCTCGCTAAGTTGTTTCGAGTCATTAAGCAGTGGATGGTAGTAGTCTTGGGGCAAGATTACAGCGGCGGCAAATACTGCACCCGATAGGCATCCTCTGCCGGCTTCATCGCAACCTGCTTCGATGCGACCACTTTCCATATAGGGCAACAACATATTGCAGACTTTTTTGTGGTGTGTGAATCAAACAATTTATTTAATCGATGTGTTATGTAATAGAACTTAGTCCTTTCCTGGACTCTGTTCTACCTTAAATGAATTGTTTGTTATTCCTAAGTTATAGTTTGCTATTTGTTTGATTTAAGAGAAGATAAGAGCGCATCGTGAGATGTGCTCTTATCTTATTTTTTATTCAGTGGCAGTGCCTATTTGGGTAATGCCTCCTGTTGTGGGGTCAAATACGACGTATGTACGCTCTTTCTTGCGCGAGAGTAAAGCCGGATCTAATCCGAACACGACGCCCAATTGTGCCACGCTAAGCTCTTCTCTTGCCAGGGTCTTTGAGTCAAAATGCAAGGATATATCAATCTTGCCCGGTATATTGTATGCCAAAGCACCTTTGGGAACTTTCTTAACAACGCCTTTGTTGTCGAGAGGATATTCGCCACGTTCGGTAACATCGATCGACAGATAGATGGGTGCACCACACAGGTCGCTTGCATCAACAAAGCCCAAATGCTCAGAGAAGCGCAAGATAACTTGGTTTTCTACGTTATCGGTGGGTGTATAAACCATTTTTTGGGTAACATATTCTACTGATGTTGTACCTTCGAATAGTGCCGTCAAGGCCTGTTCTTGTTGTTCGAGTTGTTCAATAACGATTCTCAACGACTCGCCATCGGCAGGCATATTGTCGGCATCGCCTGTGAGAATATCCATGCGACTCTCGCGTATACGGTATATCTGTTTGGCTGCCATTTCGGCCATTTTGGCTATTGAGCCCGACATGAGGATGTCGCTCGATAGAGCCTTCGAAGAGTCTATGTCGTTGATAACATCTTGATTGGCAGCGGTAGCTGTTGTGGTTGTGTTAGTATCGGGTGCTGTGTTGACGCTGAGAATTGTATGTTCTTCGCTCACAAATATATAGGGCGTTTGACCGGCCTTGAATGTGAGTTGATAGCGTTCATCGGTATTGGCTTCACCTCGTGAAGTTATGGTGGCGCTTTCGAGATGCCATGTTTCAGAGTCTTCGGTAATGACATCGGAAATGCCCAGGTATTTGCGGGCATATTGATAGTATTCTCCGGCCTTTCGGGTTGTCTTTGATGCTACAAACTCTATCTCTGTGACTGTCTTGGGTAGATAGTAGTTGAGTGCGTAGTCGTTGAACTTCTCGGGTCGCAATTGTACAACATCTTGAGCTGTGGCAAGGAGTGCCATGCCTAATATGAGTGTTGTTAGTATGCCGTTTTTCATAATGTTCCTGTTTTTGGGGTTTTACATCAGTGTTATTTGTTGTAGTTGCGAATTTTCTTGAAAGCCTTTCCGATGTTGGCAATGATGTCTTGTGCTGTGATGTACTCTTCGCAATTCTCGGCTGTTGCCAAGTCACCGGCAGTGCCATGCAAATGTACAGCCAAGACGGCGGCTTTGAGAGGTTCGTATCCTTGAGCCAACAATGAGGTGATGATGCCGGTGAGTACATCGCCACTACCGGCGGTAGCCATGCCGTTGTTGCCACAATTGTTGATATAAACCTCACCTTTGGGCGATACAATAGCAGTGTGTGCTCCTTTCAGTACGATGATGATATTGTAACGACTTGCCATGGCTATGGCTTGTTGCAAGCGGTGTGAGTCACTATCAATCACACACTCGTAGAGTCGTTCAAATTCGCTCACATGCGGGGTGATAATAGAGCCTGCCGGAAGAAGGTCGAGCAACTCGGGTTGTCGTGACAGGATGTGCAAGGCGTCGGCATCAAATACGGCCGGAATTTTTATGCCATCCGATAGCAACTTAAGCATGCAGGTCGTTTGTTTAGCTCCATAGCCCAGTCCGGGGCCGATACCCAGCGCGTTGTATCGAGTGTTGATGGTGACATCGCTACACACTAAGTCCTCGGCGTCGGGCTCATATAGAGCCTCGGGCACTGAAGTTTGCAGAATGACATTGCCGCATCGGGGTGCATGAACGGTGGTAAGACCGATACCTGTGTGCATGGCGGCCTTGGCTGCCAACACGGTAGCACCCATCATGCCGTAACGACCGCTTATCAACAATCCGTGGCCATAGGTGCGCTTATCCGAAAACTTTTCGCGAGGGCGGATGAGTGAGGCTACGTCGCTGTTTTCCACACAGTAGAAGTGCGATTGAGCGTCGGTGTTGTTGTCGGGCTTAAGGCCTATGTCGAGTATTTGCCAATGACCCACATATGGCTCGTTTTCTTTGAAGAAGAAGGCGAGCTTGGGGTATTGGAAGGTGTATGTAATGTGAGCTCTTACAATGTGTCGGGCTTCGTTCTTTTGAACCCAATCGCTCATTAATCCCGATGGAATATCAATAGATACGACGTAGGCTTCTGAGTCGTTGATGTATTCGACAAGCGAGGTGAAACCTCCGGTAAGAGGCTTGTTAAGACCTGTGCCGAAGAGTCCGTCGATGACTAATGTATCGGCTGTGAGGTGAGGCGGACGGAATGTCTTTGTTACCTCATCGAGACGGGTATTCGGGAACTCGGCTTTGAGTCGTTCGTAATTGGTCTGACAGTCGGGGCTGAGTTGAGCCGATGTGATGAAGAGATATATCTGCGGATTATACCCTTCAATCATTAACAGACGGGCTATTGCCAGCGCATCGCCACCATTATTGCCCGGTCCGGCAAAGATGCATACATGCTTGTTGCGCGGAAATCGCGAAACAATCTCATATACCACCGCCGAGGCTGCACGCTCCATCAGGTCGAGCGAGATAATACCTTCTTCTTCTATTGTATCTTGGTCTATCTGGTGTAAATCGTTTGCCGAAAATATCTTCATAACAATGCGTTTTTTCTTCAGTTACTCGAATATACAAAGATAGTGTTTCGTATGGAAAAGACAAAGGCTGTTTGCTAAATTTATTTTTATCATAAAAAAATTAATACAAATATTTATTTTGTCATCCTTTGATGTGTGTCGCAGTGTTGCCTGCATATAGCAGTCGTGAGGTGTTGTGTGGTGTGTGGTGCGCGATTATTACACTCATTCGAGGTGTGGTATTGGCTATTCCATTTTTTTTATGTAGGTTTGCACTGCAAAAAATCATTCACATAAGACCGATATGAAAAAAACACTTATTGTGGCTCTTGCAGCCATTACACTCTTGATAACAGCATGCAATCGTACACCTCAATTTACCATTGATGGCACAGTTGCCAATGCCGATAGCACAACGCTCTATCTCGAAAATATTACCGGAAACAATCCTATATTGGTAGACTCGGTAAGCCTCGACGAAAAGGGCAACTTTAAGTTTACTCATGCAGTGCCCGAGCATGCACAATTTTACCGCTTGCGTTTGGGCAACCAAAGTATCAATCTTGTTGTCGATACTGTTGCTCACATCACATGCAACAGTCAAGCTCAAGCCTTTGCCACCAACTATACTGTGGCGGGTAGCGAAGAGTGTGTAGTGATGCGCGAAGTGGCTATTAACGGTGCCCGACTCAAGGCGCTTGTAAACCAAGCCATGAACAACGAAAACTCTCGTGTCACAGTCCTTGATAGCATTGCAGCCTACAAGGCACGCATGACCGACCTGGTGCTACAAGCACCTGCATCGGCTGTAACTTACTATATCCTCATGCAACGTGTAAACGGGTTGCCCATATTCGATACCTACGATTATGCCGATAATCGCATTATAGCCGCTGCTGCAACAGCACACGAGATATATGCCCCCGATGCTCCTCGCACCGAGATATTGCGCAACATTGCCTTGCAAGGTATGGCTGCTCGCCGTGAAGAACAGAAACAGGCGGTTGAAATAGAGGCCAATGAGGTTGCATACATCGACATTAACCTTTATGACCTTGCCGGCAATATGCATCAATTGTCTGATGTTGTTGCTCGCAACAAGGTAGTGTTGCTCGACTTTACTGCCTATGCACTTGACCACTCACCGGCATACAATATCGAGCTTAACAATATCTACGAGCAATACAGCAAGCGAGGCTTGGAAATATACCAAGTGTCGTTCGATACCGACCTCAATCGCTGGCAAACCGTTGCCGACAATCTGCCTTGGGTGTGTGTGCACGAAGCCGACAATGTGCAGTCGACGCTCGTTTCGCTCTACGACATACAATCATTGCCCACATGCTATATGATAGTAAACAACGGTGCGCAACTCATTCGCCCCGAAAGTGTGGATGACATGAAGAAAAAATTGTCGCAAATATTGGGATAAAGAGGTTAAAAACAAAAAAGTTAAAATCTAACATTTTACTTGCAAAACACAAAATAAACCTATACCTTTGTCCTCGTAATAATAAAAGGAGACCCGCTTACATCGGCAGGGTTTCTTTTTTATTGTGCCTTGTGCAAGGTTATGTGCACGATTATTTGTCAACCGAATTATTAACTTAAATATTATATATACCGAATTATGGCATACAATTATATGACTGAAGAGGGTTTGAAAAAACTCAAAGAAGAACTCACACACATGGAGAGTGTTGAGCGTCCCCGCGTAGTAGCAGCTATTGCCGAGGCTCGTGACAAAGGCGACCTCTCGGAAAATGCTGAGTATGATGCAGCCAAAGAGGCCCAAGGCTTGCTCGAAATGCGCATAGCACAACTCAAGGATACTATTGCTAATGCACGCATCATCGACGATAGCCGTCTTAATACCGAAGAGATACAACTCCTCAATCGTGTAAAAATCAAGAACGTTGCCAACGGCGCTACTATGGAGTACTCAATCGTATCGGAGACTGAGGCCGACCTCCGTGCTGGAAAAATCTCGATTGCCACTCCCATAGCCAAGGCTCTCTTGGGCCATCGTGTAGGCGATGTAGTAGAGGTACAAGCTCCCGCCGGCAAGATGAAATTTGAGGTGCTCGAAATTGCTATTTAATAGCGCAACATACACTTTGAAAAAACTATGCAACACGAGCGGCTGTGTCATCATCATCATGACACAGCCGCTCTCTTATATCCGTCGCACAATGTACAAAGGTCAGTTGTGTACATATATGAACGCATTGAGATAAGTTGCTATCATCAGCCACACAATATAAGGGATGAAAAGATACGACGCCCAGCGATTGACTCGGTAGCTGAGCACGATATACAACAACACCATAGCATCGAGAAGCAGAATATCCAGCAGACCCAACAGCGGATTACGCATGGCAAAAAACGTAATACACCACATGAAGTTGAGCACCAATTGCACGACAAACACCGTCAGGACAAGTCTGCGAGTCTCATTGCCAGAGCCTTGTATAAGACCCGCCGACACACCCATGAGCAAGTATAAGATACTCCACACAATAGGAAAAACAATATTAGGCGGAGTGATCGACGAGCGGTGCAGTAATGGATACCACATAGTCAACGCCTCATTCTGAAAATAAGAAGCCGTAAGCCCCACCGCAAAACAGATAAGCACCCACATGGGCACAGCAATTACAGTACGCATAAGTCAAGAGTTTTTTATAATCTAACACCCCACACACTGCAATTGTTGAAAAATAACATAAGCCCCAAAACAATAAAAGGAAACCTCCAAAAACTGAGATTTCCTTTTATTGTACCCGGAGCGGGACTTGAACCCGCACAACCGCAATGGTCAAAGGATTTTAAGTCCTTCGTGTCTACCATTCCACCATCCGGGCAGACCATGAGCGAAAGACGGGGCTCGAACCCGCGACCCTAACCTTGGCAAGGTTATGCTCTACCAACTGAGCTACTTTCGCAGTGCGATTTTTATTTGCGACGACAAAGATAGTGCGCTTTTTTGTGATAGCAAAATTTTTGGCTGTTTTTTCGGTATGCCGGTTGTTTAATGCTACAAAATGGTGTTGCACTTTCTTGCTTTGTGGTGCAAATTGTTTCCTTTATACAACTCACCCCTGCAACGGTGTGTGTTGCAAGGGTGATGTATAGGATGTGGGGTTAATCTTATCAATGGTCGTGACGTATGGCAGCCTTGCGACCTGCACGGTTGACCATGCGTGTGGGGCCGTGTATCTCTATCTCGCCACTACCTACGACGTTGGCGTTGAGGGTCTCGGTACAGCGACAGTCGATGCTTCCCGAGCCATTTACGGTGGCATCGAGGTACTCTACCCGAAATTCCTCGCCATCGATATCTCCGCTACCGTTGACGTTGTACTCGGCCTTGTCGCACGAGCCGGTCAGCTCAATATCGCCACTACCCGATACGGTGGCTGTAAACTTACGGTTATCGAGATATTTTACTTCGATATCGCCACTGGCTCCTGCAATGGCGCACGATAGGTCGGGAGCTGTTACTATTACCTTCACGTGCGATACGTTGCTATTCTCTTTGCATCCTACAACGAGCGACTTGCCCATGAGTGTAACGTTTACATTGGCTACTTGCGAGGGGTCGCCATAAATGCTTACCTTTTGCTCGTCGCGTTGTGTAAACTCGATGTCGAATGGTGCATTTGAAATGATGTTCTCAAAGTATCCTATATTGTCTACGTTTTGAGTTACATAGTGTGTGTGATTGTCGTCGTCGGCCCATGACAATCCTGTCGATAGGATGATGGCCATCGCTGTGGTTAAAAGATTTTTTGCTTTCATAATTTTATGTGATTAGGTATCTTTTTTATTAATCAATGTCACGTACTACGTGTCCGCTACTTGTTACTTGCAGGGTGGGAGGGCCTTGATATTTAATTTCGCCCATTCCTTTGGTGTGTGCGTCGAGATGTTCACGTGCGTAACACTCTATCTCGCCATTGCCATTGACTGTGGCTTGCAGTGTGCCTACACTCATGCGGTCGGCATCTATTTCGCCACGACCCTCAACCGTGTATTGGGCTTCTTGAGCAGTACCTCTCAACGATATGCTTCCGCTTCCTACTACGGTGGCTGTCAGTTGGGGTAGGTCGAGGCCTGATACCTCTAATTCACCGTCGCCTTCTACGCGCAATGCTTGCAATGTTGCATTGGCATCGGCCATGCCTTGTCCGGTGCTATCGTTGGTGTGTACGGCTACCAACCCCGAGTGTGCAATGAGTACGGCCGGTTCTTCGTCTACCAATACTTTTACACCGTCGGCATATTTTACCACCAATACACCATTTACTACTGTGGTAGAGATGTAAGGCTGAACATTGCCGGGTGCATATATCGACATGGCATGTGCTCCGCTTGTTACATTGACATCGATATTGTCATATACTGCTATGCTGTTATATTGTAATGACTGTTGTTGCTCAATGACACGGGTCTCGAAGTTTTTGCCGCCCACTACGGTCTTGTCGCAAGATGTCAGTATTGTGGCAAAAATTAAGAAAACTGATAAATAAACATTTCTCATACTATACATATTATTTGAATTAAGTGGATATTTTAATCGCAAATATATTTAAATACCCACTTAACAAACAATAGTATATGAATAATTATAACATATTTTATGTTAAAAAACGCAATGTGTCATCGGTCGCCCCAGAAAATCTCGGGTGTTGATGTGGTGTGATTGATGTAGCGAGCCAATACGAAGAAATAATCAGACAGACGGTTGACATATCGTTGTACGTTGTCGGCTACCTGATGATGCTCGGCAAGTGCACATATACAACGCTCGGCGCGACGGCACACAGTGCGACACACGTGAGCCTGTGCGGCGGCTGCAGCTCCACCGGGCAATACAAATTTGCACAAAGGGGGTACTTGACTGTCGAGGTAGTCGATGCGTTGTTCTACGCAAGTTATCTCCTCCTCTTTGAGGCGACTGGCTTCGTGCAGGGTTGTGGTTGCGAGGTCGGTGGCTAAGGCCGAGCCTACAATAAATAGGCTATCTTGAATGCGACGTAACAGTGTTACATCATCGCCTGCAGGCATCATGGCTACGAGCAGACCAATGTGAGCGTTCAGTTCATCGGTTGTACCATAGGCTTCGAGTCGTGCATCGCATTTCGATACACGTTTGCCACCTACCAATGAGGTTGTCCCTTTGTCGCCGGTGGCGGTATACAGGTTACTTTTCTTCATGATTTATATTATTTAAAGCAGGAAACAATCGGCTTAATATACGACAGCAATGAGCTGCATCGTCGGCAACTTGATACATGCCGACCTCGAGAGGCGATGCAAAACGATTGGCGTAGCAACGTTCGAGTTGGGCCAATAAAGGATTGAAAAATCCACCCTTGTTACACACGATAATAGGTGCTTTTATATAGCCAAGTTTGCGACTTACATAGGCGTCGAAAAACTCGTCCATAGTACCTGCCCCACCGGGTAACACCACTACAGCATCGCTCTCGGCGAGCAGTAGGCGCTTGCGCTCATGCATATCGGCTGTTACACTCACTTCGTCGGCATAGGAGCTGGCCATATTTTGTGAGGCAAACCGTTCGGGAATGATACCGTGTACCTTACCACCCGACTCCTTTGTAGCGCGTGCAACGACCTCCATCGTGCCACGTGCCGAGCCACCATACACCAGTGTGCAACGGTGATTTCCTATCCAATTACCTATCAAAGAGGCATCTTCGTAGTAGTGCTGGTCGAGTTGTTGCGAAGATGAGCAGAATACGGTTATTTTTTTCATTATTCAAAGGTGTTGGGGCTTCAATCAAGCATTGGCCTTGGTCTTAAATGCCAATGCGTATAGACGCATTTGCTTTACCATGGCTACAAGTCCATTGGAACGGGTGGGTGACAAGTGTTCGGTGAGACCAATCTCTTCAATAAAATGAAGGTCGGCATCCAATATCTCATCGGGGGTGTGTCCCGATAATACGCGCACGAGAAGCGAAACGATACCTTTCACAATAATGGCATCGCTCTCGGCCTCGTAGGTTATGATACCATCGGCATAGTTGGCATGTAGCCACACACGGCTTTGACAGCCTTCTATAAGATTTTGGTCGGTTTTGTAAGCCTCGTCGAGAGCCGGCAGAGCATTGCCCATGTCAATGAGCAACTGGTACTTATCCATCCAGTCGTCAAATACCGAAAACTCGTTGATAATCTCTTCTTGAATTTGTTCTATTGTCATAATCTTGTCGATTTTTTATTTTTCTTCATATACAACCGTCATTACGGTCTGCCCCACAGCGCCCAGCATGTAGGCATCGATATGCTCCATGGTGTCGTCGGTCGTGTGCCATTGGTCGAAAAATCCCGATTCGGAATATCCGTTCATTTGGATAATATCAATTGACGGTACTCCTGCTTTGTTCATGTATAGGTGGTCGTCGGTAATAGCACCTCCCAATGAATTGACAAAGACCGATGCATAACCCAGGCGGTCGGCACACTCCCACACCTTGTCGATGATGTGTGGGGCATAATGTTGTGAGAAATACTCGCGATAGAAACATAGACCGGGTGCGCCTACCATGTCGAGCAAGATGCCATAACGCGCCCGATAACCGGGTGTGTGGGGATGTGTTGCCCAATATTGTGAGCCGAGGGCCCATGAGTCGGAGTTATCACCGGCTATCCAATCGGGAGCACCATAATCCTCGACATCGAAGAGGATAATATCTACGCCCAATGTAGGAGGCACTGCACCTAAGTGTCGGGCTATTTCAAGCAGAACACCTACACCGCTTGCGCCATCATTGGCTCCATCAATGGGGGTGCGATGGTTGTCGGGGTTGCTGTCGAGGTCGGCGTAAGGTCGTGAGTCCCAGTGTGCAGCCAATAGTATGCGGTTGCTTTTCTCCGGGGCAAATTGAGCTATGATATTGTACATAGGAACTTTGTCGCCATTATACACTTTCACAGTAGCCTCTTGCACTATCACATCGGCTCCATGTCGAGTCATCTCATTGGCAAGCCACTGAGCGGTATTCTTATGAGCAGAGGTGCCGGGCACGCGGTATCCCATAGCTACTTGTTGTGCCACATAATTATAGGCACTATCGGCATTGAATGTGGGTGTAGTTACAAGCGACTCTTGTTTGTTGTTATCCGATGACTTTGTTTTCATTCCGCCACAGCTACATAGCGCAAGTAACAATGCAGTAAGTGCAATCGAGTATTTAGGCAACTTTTTCATAAGGGCAAAGATAAAACAAACGAGCGAAAAAATGTCAAGCTTACCTGATTATTTCACGGCTGGGGTAGAATATTTTGCCAATATATTTGCCACTTGTCGCATAATAGTCATTCGCTCTCAGAAACGCAAGATTGTACCTTGTGATGTTACCGATAAGGTTGCCTCGGCGCCTTCGATGATAGGATGATTGTCGGTGACATGTCCGACAGGAAATCCGAAGGCTACGGGATAATTGTATCGTGCTACGCGGGCGGCTATCATTTCGTACATTGTGGCACACATGCCCGGGTCTTCTTTGTAATCGGTAAACTGACCTACTATCAATCCGGCCAAGCGGGGCAGTACTCCTGCCAGCTCCAGATTGTACAGCATGCGTTCCACCTTATAAGTGCGCTCGCCCACATCCTCAATAAAGAGTATGGTGTTTTCTTGAAAGATATCGTAGGGTGTGCGCAATAGTCCGCACAGCACAGCCATGTTTCCGCCCACTACTCTGGCGTGCGCCACACCGTTGCGATTGAATGGGTGCGCTTCGACTTGGTATTGAGGCATTGTGCCCGAGAGGATAGCACGAAGGTAGCATGTAGATGCTTGCGAGTCGGGCTCTAACGTGAGATGCTTGCACATGGGGGCATGCAACGATGCCACTCCGGCGTTTACCCATGCTGCATGTAGAGCCGATATGTCACTAAATCCGATTATCCACTTGGCATTGTCGCGTATCTCTTGTGGTGTGATATCATCGAGCAGATGCACCGCTCCATAGCCTCCACGAGCGCAAAGAATAGCCTTTACCTCGGGGTCGTGTAGTGCCATGCGCAAGTCGTACAACCGCTCCTCGGGAGTGCCGGCAAAGTTGCCATGATTGCCATAAGCATGTGCGCCAATGACAATGCGATACCCCCACGACTCAAGGCGAGCAATAGCACCATCAATATATTCGGGCAGTATCTTGCTGGAGGGCGAAACAATTGCTATGGTATCGCCGGAATGTAGCGGTTGTGGTATAATCATGATATTATATGTTATTGTTAGTATTCGAGATATATGTTGTCAATCAAGAGGGTGGTCCCTTCGGCTCCTACAAAGGCTGTACCACAACCCGATGATGCCATAACAAGCATATGAGTGACCTCTTCGTCGGGGGCTCCCCAGCCAATCTCTTCAACGGGGACTATTTTACCTTTGCTATTCATGCACGAATAACTACGCTTGCCGGAGAGCAAGTCCATAAAGGGTCGGAAATAGGGTTGTGTGCTTATGTCGCCATAGTTTACGTCGATAGTGTAGCCATTTACCCAGCCGTCGGTCGATTGAGTAAAACGCTCACGACCGGTACCTACACGGTGGGCATAAACGTTGCCTTTTTCGTCCTCCCATCGGTGTTGTAGTAGGATGTATACCTCGGCGCTATCGGGCCCTTGTACGACTTTCTTGGGGCTCAATCCTGTCGAATATATACGATTGCCGGTATCCGATATTTTCAGATTGTAGTCAAACACCAGTTTTTTAGGTCGCTTGGTAAAGGGGATGCCCATAGTCATCTTGCCATAAGGGTTGTTTACCGAACGTATAGGCTCATAAAGTTCGCCCAGATATATCGAACCGCTGATAAGTACCTCGATGTCAACCATTCCCAACACGCGTACAACTTCGAGTTTCGAGTCAAGGCGGGCACATAGGTCTCCGTTGGCACGTTTCTCGGGGATGACGGTGCAACTTGCTTTGCGAATACCCACCACATTGGCGTATGCGTTGGAGCTGGCCCAAGGCGAGCCTCCCCGGTTGCGATAGGCTATAGGCCCGTTTATGATGGTGTCGGGGGCTATTGCATATAGGGTACGTTCTTTTCCGCCTAATATGGGTGACTCCTTGAGGTGACGAGTTACCCAATGCTCAAAGTCGGCAAATGGGATAGCCTCGCGATGCTGAGCCATCGCGGGCAGTGAAATAATGAGTAGGAGTAATGAAATGTAAAAGTTGTGTAGTCTCATGTTTGTGTAATATCAAGTCTTTCGACAATATAAGTGTGCGAAATTACACATTTTTTGCCAATTAGTATCCAATAGATAGGCTTTTAATACCGAGAATATGGAAAAATTCTGTGTCAAAAAATACCCTGTCTCTGTTTTTTCTTCGCTTCTTTCTTCGTACCTTTGAGAAAAATCTCGAAGATACTATCACTCGCTGTGAAAAACATTGAAGTAAACTTCATGTTTTTCGCTCGTTTATTCGTACCTTTGAAATGATTTCGAAGATACTTCCGTTCGCTGAAAGAATTATTCAAGTAAACTTGATATTTCTTGCTCACTTATTCGTATCTTTGCTATTATAAATAATCGTCCCATGAAACAATATCTCGACCTATTGCAACACGTTCTTGATAATGGTACGCGCAAAGAAGACCGTACCGGAACAGGTACTATCAGTACCTTTGGATACCAAATGCGTTTTAATTTGGAGGAGGGTTTCCCTCTGCTCACAACCAAGAAGCTGCATTTGAAGTCCATTATTCATGAGTTGCTGTGGTTCTTGGCAGGTGATACCAATGTGAAGTATCTGCAAGACAATGGTGTGCGTATATGGAATGAGTGGGCTGATGAGAATGGCGATTTGGGTCATATCTACGGCTATCAATGGCGATCATGGCCCGACTATAATGGTGGCCATATCGACCAGATACAAGAGGTGGTAGATACCCTCAAGAACAACCCCGACTCGCGCCGTATCATTGTCAATGCGTGGAATGTTGCTGATCTTCCTACAATGAAGTTGCCTCCTTGTCATGCCTTCTTCCAATTCTATGTGGCCGATGGACGATTGAGTTTGCAACTATATCAGCGTAGTGCCGACATCTTCTTGGGCGTGCCTTTCAATATTGCCTCGTATGCACTCTTGTTGCAGATGATGGCTCAAGTTACCGGACTTAAGGCCGGCGATTTTGTGCACACGCTTGGCGACGCTCACATCTATACCAATCACCTCGAACAAGTGCGTTTGCAACTCACACGTGAGCCTCGTGCATTGCCGCGTATGGTTATCAATCCCGAGGTGAAGTCTATTTTCGATTTTAAATACACCGATTTTCAACTCACCGATTACGACCCGCATCCTCACATTGCCGGTGTTGTAGCGGTATAATTCTTATATTGATATGATTTCGCTCATAGTAGCCGTTGCATCCAACGGTGCCATAGGCAAGCAACAAGACCTATTGTGTCACTTGCCCAACGATTTGAAACGTTTCAAGGCCATAACGCTGGGTCACACCATCGTTATGGGTCGTCGCACCTTCGAGTCATTGCCCAAGGGCGCATTGCCGGGTCGTACCAATGTAGTGGTGACCCGTAACGCCGATGCCTCGTGGGATAACACTGTAGTTGTAAACTCTATCGAGGAGGTGTTGGCCGATAGTGCCGAAAAAGAGTTGTTTGTGATAGGAGGAGGTATGCTCTATAAGCAGACAATCGACCGTGCCGACCGCCTTTATATCACACACATACATCACGAGTTTGCCGATGCCGACACCTTCTTTCCCGAGGTGAACTATAACGAGTGGATCGAGATAGAACGCGAAGAACATCAGGCCGACGAGCGTCATCCTTATGACTATTCGTTTGTGACCTATCAGCGCAAGTAAGTCTGCAAACATACGCAACGTAGCCCTCGAAGCCAATCTTCGAGGGCTACGTTGTCTATTATTGGGATTATTCATCCCAGTAGATAGCAATATTTCCGTCTAAATCAAAGTATAACTCGGTGGTAGGTGTTGTTGCCAATTTGACGGCATATCCCACCGATGAGCGTTCTATGGCACTCACCTCGGCCAACGGATAATTCTCTTCGAGATAACTGCGTATCTTCTCGGGGAGTACACCTTGAATGAGGTCGGCAGGCAGGATAGCCGCTTTGCTATCTATCTCCTGCCAACTGCCGTCGCTGTAGAAGTCTATCTCATAACCATTGTCGAGTGTAACTTCAAAGAGGGGTTCATCATCGTGACGCTCGGCCGAAGCTACAAGGTTGTCGGGGAAATACTTTTGGAGGAAAGCCTGAGCGGTAGCAGGCAGGTCGGCATAGTAGATTACTTCGTGCTTATTACACGCCATGTAACTTGCGCACACAATCAGTAGTGCAGCAATAATCCATACGGGTCTTTTCATAGCTTTTTATTTTTACAACATCGCCGGGTTGTAAAAAGTTTATGAAAAGTGTAAAAAAATCGTGTGTTAATAGGCTTTTGTGGTAGGATTTGAGGGTTGCGATAAGTGCAAAAAAAAATTGATTGTCTCCCGACAACCAATCTTCGTTAACCTTAATTCTAATACCATGAAAAACACGGTGCAAAGGTACGGGTTTTTCTTAATTTGTCAAGAGTTTGCACCCTGTTTTTTATTGTGTTTAACAAATTTTATAAATCTCGGGGCTTTATTACCCCTGTTTTGCTACTTTTTTATCACCATTTCGCAGCGGGCACAGTCGAAATGGAGTGTCAGGTCGATGTTGCCTTGTCGCAGGATGAGGGGTGCAACGAGGTTCTTGCCCTGGGGAGTCTTCATGCAGGCGCCGAGGTAGTGACGAATGCAGTGTCTAGTACGCATCAGTTCGCCTTCGCGAGGACGTGATAACTCGAATGCGGGGGCACTCTTTTCTACACCGTGTTTGTGATAGAATGTATCGGCCACGGGGTTGGCAATATTGGCACGATAGTCCACTTCGGTAGTGAGCCATTGTGGGTTGCCTTGCTGTTTCTTGCGGCGGTCGGTGCGATAAGCCAGACGGCGTGCGCGGTCGAACCATTCGATGGCCTCGCGGCGCCATGTCGATAGGAGCGATGGGGGGATGAAATAGTCTTGCGACAGGGCTATGTCGATGCGAGTGGCGCGGTAGGCTGTGTTGCCCAACTTGCCCAACTCCTGACGTTGGCGCTCGGTTTGTGGAGTGCGACTCAGACTCTTCTCGGCATTGCAACGGTGTGTAATGTGTGTCTTGCCGTCGCTGATGCTGAGCGCAAATCCTTCGGGTTGTTCCGATAGGGTGATTTCAACTTCTATGTGACGCTGTGCAGTGGGGCGTTGCAAGACGTTGTCGAAGTCTTGGTCGCTGTTGCGGTAGATGGCTGTTCCTCTCTCTATGTTCTGTGCTGTGGCGGTGTACAAGGTGCGACCCTCGGCACGGTTGATGCGAAATCCATGGAAGTTACCATCCTTGTCGATGTAGCATAGTCCGTCGCCGTTATGCAACTCTACATTGCCATTGTAGCGGTAGGTGCGGTTGTTTATCACGCCTTGTATTGTACCTATATATTCGCCCATAGACTTGGGTGAGTGGGGTTGTATGATAGGTTGGGGTGTGCGACCATCGAGGAAGTAATGGGTAAATCCTCGATTGAAACTCTTGTGAGGATTGGGGGTAAAAGCTATGGTAGATACTCCATCGGATGCACGGTATAGTTCTTCACTGCGACGGGCTATGATGCGGTCTATCTCTTGGCGATAGTAAGCTGTGATGTTCTTGACGTAGGCAATATCTTTGAGGCGACCCTCAATCTTGAACGAAGATGCACCGGCATCAATCAGCTCCTCAAGTCGCGAACTTTGGTTGAGGTCTTTGAGCGAAAGCAGATGCTTGTCGTGAGCAATAGTCTTGCCATTGCCGTCGATGAGTGTATAGGGCAGGCGACAACATTGGGCACATTCGCCACGGTTGGCACTACGACCATTGAGGGCGGCACTCAGGTAACACTGTCCGCTATAGCTTACGCACAAAGCTCCGTGTACAAACACTTCAAGGGGTACATCGGTGTGTTGTGCTATGTTGCGTATGGTATCGATTGATAGCTCGCGAGCCAATACAACTTGTGAGAAACCTGCGTCGGCGAGGAATTGCACCTTCTCGGGGGTGCGATTGTCACATTGAGTACTTGCGTGTAGTGCAATAGGGGGAAGGTCGAGCTCAAGCAGGGCCATGTCTTGTACAATCAAGGCGTCGACACCGGCATCGTATAACTCATAGATGATGCGACGTGCATCCTCCAGCTCTTCCTTGTATAGAATGGTGTTGAGTGCCACATATACGCGGGCATTGTAGGTGTGGGCAAATGAGCATAACCGTTCAATGTCGGCTGTTGTACATCCGGCAGCAGCACGTGCACCGTAGCGGGGAGCGCCTATATACACGGCATCGGCTCCATGTAGGATGGCTTCTATACCGGTCTCGGCATTCTTGGCCGGGGCTAAAAGTTCTATTGCACGACGTTGTTTCATCTGATGAGTTGGGGTAATGTTGTATATTGACCAATGTCAAATGTGACTTATTTGCGTTTGGCTGTTTTGGGTGTGGGTCGCGAAGCCTTTTGTTGTGTAGCAGGTTTCTTGGCACTGGTCGAGGGCTTACTATTGCGCACAGCACCGCGCTGTCCGGCGCGACGTGTAGGTTGTTCTTCGTTTGTTTCCACATTGCGAGGCGGGCCCCAGCGGTGTTTCTTGGGGCGAGCTTCGCGAGGTATAAATGCCAAGTGCTCGCCGTCGATGCGTATGTTGTCGCTCTCGGTTACTCTATCGCCGGGGCTGGCAAGGCGATTGTTGATGGTTACGCGCTCGTCTTCGATGAGCTTGTCGGCCTCACGACGTGAGCAGAAACCATAGTCACTGATGTACTTGTTGATGCGTACACCGTCGTTATTTTTCTTATCCATATTACTCAATTTTATCCCAATTCAATTTGTTGGGCTGTTATGGTGTCTTGCAAAAACAGTGTTGCTGTCTCGGTAAACTTGTTGCTTGACTCGGTGGTGAGGAATGTGCAACCACCGTTGCGTGAGCACCTTTGTTCCATCTCGGGGTGTCGGTGCAGATAGTCTTTGAGGCTATTGGCCACAAGACTTCCTTGCGACAGAATTTTGATGTGCGGGGGTAGATGCTTGTGAATGAGATGGTACAGCATAGGATAGTGTGTGCAACCTAATATCACGGTGTCGATAAGGTTGCTTTGTGCAAGCAATTCGTCAATATATTTTTTGACGAAATAGTCGGTTCCCTCGCTGTTTATCTCGTTGTTCTCAATGAGTGGGACCCACAGCGGGCATGCCTGTCCGTGTACGGTATATTGAGGATATAGCTTAGCTACCTCGGCAGTATATGACTCGGAGTTGATAGTGCCGGGTGTACCCAGCAGACCTATATGACCATTGTGGGTGATGGTGTCGAGAATTTCGACCGTAGGACGTATTACGCCCAAGACACGACGGTTGGGGTCGATATGTGGCAGGTCTCTCTGTTGTATCGAGCGGAGAGCCTTGGCCGATGCTGTGTTGCAGGCCAATATTACCAATTGGCAACCCTGATTAAAGAGGTATTGTACAGCCTCGAGTGTAAAACGGTATACAATTTCAAATGAGCGTGTTCCGTAGGGAGCACGGGCGTTATCACCCAAGTATATGTAGTCGTATTGGGGTAGTGCGCGACGTATCTCAGATAATATGGTAAGTCCGCCATAACCTGAGTCAAAGATGCCAATGGGTGCTTGTGATAAGTTCTCTTGCGTCATAGGTTGTTATTTGGTAAAAAAGCTGTATCGGGTATTATAAAGCCCGACACAGCCTTCTGTTTTTATACGTTTGTCGGGTTGCCCCGTTTGTATCGTATTTTATTGGATACCCAATTTGGCCTTTACAAGGGGAGTAACATCCTCGTTACCTGTGCCTTTGTAATAAGCTGCGTTGGCATCGAAAATATAAGTATAGCCATTCTCGCTACCTACGTTGTTGATGGCATCCATCAACTTTTGTTGGATGGGGAGCATGAGTTCTTCTTGCTTTTTAGCGAGGTCTTGCTCAACGATTTGACGGAAGCTTTGAATGCGTTGGTCCATTGTTTGAAGCTCTTCGTAGCGACGTACTTTGATAGCCTCGGGAATAGTATCGCCCATTGATTGAAGTTCGAGATATTTCTTTTGGAAATCTTCTTGGAGCTTTACATACTCGTCCTCATAGCGTTTTGTAAGGTCTTGCATTTGTTTCTCGGCCTCTGCACGTTCGGGCATAGCCATCAATACTTCTCCGGTGTTTACAGTACCGAACTTAAATGATTGTGCAACCATTGTGAGGGGCAAGCAGCACAAAATAGCAATAATTAATTTCTTAAACATGATATTCTTTTTTAGATTTATATTCTTATAATTGTGTTTGGGTGTGCAAATGTACATATATTATTTTGAATATCCCAATTTTGCCAATACATCGTTGCTAATATCGGCCTTGGGCGATGCAAAGATAATCTCGGTAGACGAAGCTCGGTCTATTACCATCATGTATCCGCGTTCCTCCGAAAGTTTCTTGACAGCGTTGTATATATCGTCTTGAATGGGTTTCATGAGGCTTTCGCGTTTCTTGTACAACTCGCCTTCGGGACCAAAGTATTTGCGACGCAACTCCATCACCTCTTGCTCTTTGGCTTTCACTTCATCGGCACGTTGTTGTTTCATCTCGTCGGTAAGGAACACCATGTCGGCTTGGTAGTTCTTGAACAGTGTCTCGGCTTCCTTGGTAAGGTCGTCGCACTCTTTCTGCCAGCGTTTGGCTACTTGATTAAGTTGCTCGTTTGCCATCTCGTAAGCAGGAATATTTTTCAAGATATACTCCATATCGATAAGGGCATATTTCTGCGCTGAAGCACTTGCTATGCCAAGGATCATTGCGCTGATGATAATGATAAACTTTTTCATATTCGTTTTCTTATTAAGGTTGAACAAATTTGTTTATACCTATGACTGATTTTGTGCGATAAAGTTAAAAAATGTAGGTGTAAAATATCGTTTTTTATCTCATTATTTTAACACTATTAACATAATTGCACCTTATCTTTAGAATTCTTGACCCAATATGAAGTGGAAGTGACTACCTCCGCGCGTTCCGAATACTTTGTCGAAACCATACGCCCAGTCGATACCAAGCATACCAATCATAGGCAAGAATACGCGAATACCGGCACCGGCCGAACGTTTCATCGAGAAGGGGTTGAACTCCCGGACGTCTTGCCATGCATTACCGGCCTCTACGAATGCCAGACCATAAATGGTGGTAGAGGGTTGCAAGAGGAACGGGAAGTGTAGCTCCAATGCAAAGCGAGTGTAGGCATAACCTTCGTAACCCCAAGGTGTGAATGCACCGTTGTCGTAACCACGTAAACCGATGGTCTCGGTAGCGTAGGTATATGAGCCGGTCATACCATCACCACCTACGTAGAAGGTCTCAAACGGTGACTTCTTGTAGGGGTTGTAACTGCCGAGCAAACCAAAGTCGGCACGTGTCATCAACACAAGTGTGTATTGGTTGTCGGGGTTGGTAAGGGGGGTATAAGTGCGACTCTTGAACTTGATTTTGTAGTACTCAATCCAGCGGTACATCTCTTGCTTGGCCTTTTGGGTAGGTTGTTGCGAGAGTGTCTTATAGTCTTTTCCATCCCATGCCGAGTAGGGAGGTGTGAGTTGTACCGATAGTGAGAATTGCGAACCGCGACGAGTAAAGATGGGATTATCGAGCGATGTACGAGCCAAGGTAGCACCGAGGGTGATACTATGCGATGTACCGGTGTTCATGTAGTATAGATAATCCCAGTTCTTGAGGATGTATGCTTGATAACCGAGGTCGACCATGAAAGTGAAGTAGTCGTCGGGCCATGAAAGACGCTTACCGAATGAGAAGTTCACACCGGCCATTTGCAACGACTTTGAGGGGTCGTAGGCGTTCATCAACTGCGATTGGTAGTACGATTGGTCGTAGTAGTTGTAACCTCCGTTGTAGCCGTAGTTATATCCACCATACAGGTAGGGGTTGTAGTAGTTGTTGTTATAGTATGAGCTCTCAATACCGGTTGTCATACTATAGTATGCCGATACCGAGAATTGGTTGGGGCGTTTACCTCCGAACCAAGGATCTACAAATGATATACTGTATGCTTGGTAATATCGGGCATTGGTCTGTGCACTGATCGTGAAAGTTTGACCGTCGCCTTGGGGGATGATACCCTTGTAGCTACTGGGGTTGAAAAGGTTGCGCATCGAGAAGTTGGTAAACTTCAAGCTGAGTTTACCAATAACACCGGTTTGTCCCCAACCTACCGAAAGTTCTACCTGGTCGTTCGACTTAGAGGTTAAATTCATCTCGATGTCTACAGTACCATTATCGACATCGGGCTTGGGTTGAATGTCCATTGTCTCGGGGTCGAAGTGACCGGTTTGAGCAATTTCACGAGCCGAGCGCACGAGGTCGGTTTTATTGAACAACTCACCGGGTTTGGTGCGGAGCTCACGACGAATTACGTGCTCGTACAAGCGGTCGTTACCATTGATTATCACCTTGTTGATGCGGGCTTGAGGACCCTCCATGATTGACATTTCGAGGTCGATCGAGTCGTTGGCTATGTTTTGCTCGATAGGCAGAAGACGGAAGAACAAGTAGCCTTTATCGAGGTAGAGATTCGATACGGCGTCATCATCTTCGTTGATACGTTTGTTGAGCAACTTTTGGTTGTAAACATCACCGGGTTGCATGCCGAGGAATGTCGACAATGTCTCGCTTGTGTACACGGTGTTACCTACCCAACGTATGTCGCGAATGTGGTATTGATTACCCTCTTCGATGCTTATGTATAGGTCGACCTTGTTCTTGTCGTAAGGCACAATACTATCGCATACAACCACAGCGTCGCGATAACCTTTCTCGTTGTACTTTTCGGTAAGTACTTCCAAGTCGCTCTCAAAGTCGCTCTCGACAAATTTCTTTTGCTTAAACAGGGTGAAGAAGTAGTCGCGCTCACTTGTCTTCTTCATGGCCCATTTCAAGTCAAAGTCCGAAAGTACTTTGTTGCCGTTGAAGTATATTTTATGAACTTTTATCTTCTCGTTCTTGTTGACATTGATTTCGAGAATAACCTCGTTTTTCTGCGAAAGGTCTTCATGTTGGATGAGTTGTACATCGGCGTTGCTGAAACCCTTCTCGTCGAAGTATTTTTTGATAATCATCTCGGCACGGTCGACGATGTTGGGTGTGATTTGTTGACCCTTGGCAAGTCCGAGACGGGTTTCAAGGTCTTCTTGTTCGGTCTTTTTGACACCGTTATATTTGATTTGCGAGATGCGAGGTTGAGGTGTCAGTCGCAACTCAATCCAAGCCTTGTCGCCATAAGTCTTGGCAAGGGCAATCTCTACATCCGAGAAGAGGCCTTGTCGCCAGAAACGTTTGGCTGCATTGGTAAAGGCGTCACCGGGAATTTGTACACGTTGACCTACCGAAAGTCCCGAGTAACCAATGATGATATAGTCTTCGTAGTTGTCGGCTCCGATGACCTCGATGCCGGCTATTTCGTATGTCTTGGGATTTTCGTTATATATAACCGTAGGGTTGTATATGGTGTCGTTTGCAATGTCTTGCGAGAAGGCTGGTTGAACAACACATATTACAGCCGATAGCAGTAGAATCAATATTTTGGTATGATGTGACATATTGTCTGTGTATCTTATGCTTAATCGTTGGATTGGACTTGCTCGCTTGTTTTGCCAAAGCGACGTTCTCTGTTTTGATAGTCGATGATGGCTCGGCAAAGGCTATCCTTGTTGAAGTCGGGCCAATACTCGTCGGTAAAGTAGAACTCGGCGTATGAGAGTTGCCACAAAAGGAAGTTGCTGATGCGCAACTCGCCACCTGTGCGAATGAGCAAGTCGGGGTCGGAAAGTTGAGCTGTTGTAAGGTGTGAAGAGAATAGCTCTTCGTTGATATCTTCGGGCTTTATACTACCGTCGATAGCTTTCTGGGCAAGCTGTTGTGCAGCATGGGTAATCTCCCAACGAGCCGAGTAGCTAAGGGCGAGGTTGAGTGTGATGCGATTGCCACCTGCGGTGTCTTCGATACACTTTTGTAGGCGTTTCTGTACATCCAAGGGCATGCGCGAGGTATCGCCGATAACACTCAGGCGTACTCCGTTCTCAATCATTCCGGGAGTCTCTCTTTCGATACCAAAGACAACAAGAGCCATGAGTGCATCTACCTCGGTTTGAGGTCTGTTCCAGTTTTCGGTAGAAAATGCGTATAGCGTAAGGCACTCTACACCCAAGTCGGCTGCATCGTTGGTTATTTCGTGTACTACGTCAAGGCCTTTGCGATGACCTTGTGAGCGATCGAGATTGCGTTCTTTCGCCCAGCGTCCGTTACCATCCATGATGATGGCAATGTGTCGTGGAACGCGTTGTAAGTCTATTTTTTCTACAAGAGACATCTCTCGGTTATTTTATTGTTATCAATTCGGTTTATTTATAAGTCGGGACAAGTGTTGCAAGGCAATGTCTTGAACCCAAAGTCGTATGTAATGCTTAAAGCCAATGTCGAGAACCAGTCGGTGTTTTTCAGTGCCGAACTTGGTATCTGATGTGGGTCTTTAAGGTCAATACTGTCAATACGGTCGCCAATCACCTTGTGCATGACAAATTCCAATCCCAAGTTCCACCTTTTTCCCACTTTGTATTTTACACCTACTCCAAAGGGGATGTTGACGGTGAAGAAATTGTTGCCTTCGGGAAATCCTGCACAAAAAGCCAATCCGGCTGTTATGTAAGGTGAAAACCGGCTGGTGTTTTTGTAAGATTGACCTACTCCATAGTTGAAAAAGTTAAATTCGGCACGACATCCTGCGTCGAAGAGTGTAGTGCTGAATTGGTATTCATCCCCTCCGGGAAGAATATTCTTGTCATCGGCGGCATTGCCCGAGAGCATGGCTGCCGAGAGGTTGGCTCGTATAGCCCAACGATAGTCAATGACATATCGAAAGACTGCACCTCCTGTGAAGCCCGGACGATATATGAGTGACGACTGGTTGACATCGCCCCAATAGCTGCTGATGCCGGCCTCTATTCCTATATCGTATTTGTAGTCCTGTGCATAACTCTTGGGCATAAGGGTTGCAACAATGACTATGCACAACATTGTCAAGATTCTTTTCATATATAGGCTCTTTATGCTCATTATACTCTCTTTGTATTAAGAACGCAAAATATGTGTTGAAAAGTATCTTGTATGCAATTATTAAGGGATAGGCTCAAATCGAAGTCGATTGATTGTGCCTCTCCACACTTGGTCGTATATGCTACCGCGTGAATAACTGCCTCCAAACATATATATATATGGTATGAGTCGTTCTTCGGTAGAGCTATATGTGGGTATATGTCGGTAGCCCTCAGGTATGGGGAGCATGTCGACCGATTGCCATGTCGAGTAAGTGGTATTGACCGGCTCGTCGCAAACAACTACCGATGCATATCCGCGAGAGTTGATATAACCCGGTATCATCAATGTGTTTTCGGACTTCTGCCATGTTATACCATAGTTGTTCGATACCCAGATGTCGCGTAGTGCGCTTTGCTCGTTGAGACCTCCTAAGACAAACCATGTGGGCAACTCGCTTGTAACCCAATTGTCGTCTGTGAAGAATGTAACGAATGTAAAGAACGACGCGCCTTCACGCTCCGGAAGTTGGTTGTTGAGCAACGCCCATGTATTACCATCATAACCCCACAATGCACCGGTGAGATTGCCATCGGCTGTACGACCACCTACAATCATGCCTTGAGGATGTGTAAGCCAAGGTGAGTTGTAGAGAACCATATCGCTAAATCCTTCAATGGGGAACTTGGCCGATATGGGTTGTGGTGTGTAGCCCTCGGGCTGAGGGTATTTATCGTGATAGTAGTTGTTGCCATCTTGGGTAAGAGTGAGTATTTCGTTACTTATGCAACCAATAATTGCTACATAACGATTGCCGGTGCTTGTCCAGTTTACGCCATCGGTTGTAGTGTAGAGGATGTTGTCGCTATCGAGTACACCTATTACATCATCGCTTGCTCGCAATGATTGCCAATTGGGCGTAAAGTTAAGTGTCAATTCGGTTATTTGCCACTCCTCGGCAGGGTGTGTGGCTGTCGCCAACATATGCTTGTCATCGCGAGTCATGAAGCAGTATATAAGCTCTTGGTACTTCACGGTGTGTTGTGCCTTCAATGTTCCGTTGCCGGGAAGTGAAGCATATTGTACACCACCCCAGTACAATTGGTCGGGGTCGAGCTTGTGTACATTCACTTTGAGTTGATAGTTTTTCTTATAATCGCCACTTTGCGATACAACCTCAATGTTGGCGGGAACAAACAAGTTGTTGGCTATATTCTTGTTCTTGAGGTAATTGTAAGTGGTGTCGATAGTGGTGATATTTACTTGTGATGCACTATCGGTGGTAATGTTAAACTTTAATTCTGTGATTATAGTCCCTTTGGGTAGTGAGTCGGCATTGTATATAAGGCCGTTTTCCAAGTCGATTGTGAAGAATACTTTGTCGAGGTTGTCGAGTACGGTCGAATCGGCTTTAAGTGAAAATGCCGAGATGCGAACGCTGTTTGAAACAATGTTTTTTCCCTTTTCGTCTTTTTGACATGCAGTGAACATGACAAGAGATAGAAGCAGGAGAGTAGAGTATTTTATGAATTTTATCATTTTATCGCGTAGTTTGGGTGCAAAAATTATCAATCGACAAAGATAGAAACTTTTTTCTCAATGACCGCTTTATATAGATATAATTATATTTAATTAGATATAAATTTAGGTTTTTAGAAGATAATAACTCACTGTCGCCCCTGCCAAGTGAGTCTGTTTGATAGACAACGGTTTTGCCCTTGGTTAACGATTGAGCAATATGTGTGTGTTGTGCCCGGGGGCGTGATTGAGTGTTTTTAGCTTGCTGCCATTGATGTGTGGAGCCTTAATTCCATCTCCCAGCGTTGCGGGTGTGATTTCGATGCGTGCTTCATCCCACAAGTTGTTGTCGATAAATGTTTGCAACAACTCTCGTCCGCCCTCTACGATGAGACTGTGTATATTGCGCTCTCTCAGGCAATTAAAGAGCGTGTTGATGGATGTAGCCTGTGTGGTATTGTTGCATTCTTCCTTTATGACGAGCGTGGGGGTTGAGCTGTCGAAGATAGTGGCACATGCCGGTATTCGACCATGGCGGTCGATGGTGATGCGCAACGGATTCTTGCCGCACCAATAGCGGGTTGTCAGTGAGGGATTGTCGGTGATTACAGTATTTGTACCTACGATAATAGCATCGTTGGTGGCGCGTAGGCGGTGTGACCATGCCCGTGTGGTGGGCGTTGAGAAGATTGTGGCTTTTTCGTGCGCCTCACGCACGCGGTCTATGTAGCCATCGCTGCTTTGTGCCCACTTCAGTGTGATGTATGGGCGGTGTAGGTTGTGGAATGTCATAAACTTGCGGTTGAGCCACAGACACTCCTGCTCAAGAACTCCGGTAATTACTTCAATACCGTTATCGCGCAGTCGTCTTACGCCACGTCCGCTCACTTCGGGGAAGGGGTCTAAACAGCCTACTACTACACGGGGTATCTTCGAGTTAATGATAAGGTTGCAACATGGAGGGGTCTTGCCATAGTGCGAGCAGGGTTCGAGCGACACGTATATGGTGGAGCGAGATAGCAACGACTTGTCATGCACCGATGCGATGGCATTCACCTCGGCATGTGCTTCACCGCAACGGCGATGATAGCCTTCGCCAATAATACGACCGTCGCATACCACTACCGCACCTACCATCGGGTTGGGCGATGTGTGTCCTTCGGCCATGCCTGCAAGTTGCAGACAGCGCTGCATGTATAGCTCGTCGATATTCATGATGCAAAAATAGGCATTTTCTAATAAATTTTGTAGTTTTGCACATCGAAATTAGCCATTGATTATGGCAGTTGATAAGCTATTATATTCGTAATGGCCATAGAAAATATACAGCAAGCAATAAAGATGATACGCACTTCGTTGGTCGATGTATATCCGACCGGTGAAGTAGAGGGCTTTATTCGTCTTATATTCGAAGAGTTGTGTGGGTATAATACTGCACAATTGCTACTTAACCGCGATGCTGTGCTTACTGCCGAGGTGGCAACCCGAATAGAAAATATTGTCGAGCGATTGCTCCGCAACGAACCTATACAGTACATCTTGGGCAGTGCTTATTTTGGCGACCTGCGCATGGCAGTGGGTGAGGGGGTGCTGATACCTCGTCCCGAAACAGCCGAGATTGTACAGCGCATAGTCGGTATGCATGGTGATGTGAAAGGTCGGGTGGTAGACTTCTGTACCGGTAGCGGGTGTATTGCTATATCCTTGGCCAAAGCATGGAAAGAAGCAAGAGTTGAGGGGTGGGATGTGTCGACAGAGGCGCTTACCTATGCACGTCGCAATGGTGTTAATCATGATGTAAGTGTAGAGTGGTATGAGTGCGATTTGTTGCAGTATGTGCCACAGGACGAGCCTCGATATGATGTGATGGTGAGCAATCCTCCTTACATTATGGAGCGAGAGCAAGCCGATATGGATAATAATGTATTGCGTTATGAACCACATTTGGCGTTGTTTGTTGCTGATAATGACCCGTTGCTGTTTTATCGCACCATAGCCGACATAGCCACGAAGGAGCTACTTCCAGGTGGTGTACTTTATTTTGAAATAAACCGCTTGATGGGCGATGCCTGCAGTAAAATGTTGCGAGAAAAAGGGTTTGTACAGGTAGAGGTATATCGTGATTATTTAGATGCCGATCGCATGATACGCTGTGTGAAGGCTTGAATATAAAGTTTGTTTAAACAAGAATAATAAAGGTAATAGAGATGGCTGATGTAATGACTCGCGATGAGGCTTTCCGAAAACTTGCCGCGCGATGCACGTCGAAGGAGTGTTGTGTGTGGGAGGTACGCGAGAAAATGCGCAATTGGAATATTGCTCGGGTCGATGAGGATAGTGTTGTAGAACAGCTTATTGCAGAGCGATTTATCGACGAATCACGCTATGCGCGAGCCTTTGCCAACGATCAGTTCCGTTTTGCCGGTTGGGGTCGTATCAAAATCGGATATACACTGCGCCAGAAGTTGGTCGATTCGCTCACAGTATCACAGGCTGTTCAAGCGATTGATGAGGATGAATACCGCGAAGCGTTGATGCGAATTTTAAAGGTGAAGATGCGTTCATTGAAGGCTCTTCCACAACAAGCACAGGGCGAAAAACTGATGCGATTTGCCATGTCGCGAGGGTTTGAGCCTTACCTTATACACGAGTGTCTTAAAGAATTGTCATTAGAATGCGAGGTTGGCTCAGAGATATAGCCGATTTTTTCTTTCCGCGCACGTGCCGAGTGTGTGGTAAGGTGTTGTTGCATGACGAGGAGTATCTGTGTATGCAGTGTATGTTGGATATGCCTCGCACCGACTTTGGTGTGCAGCTCGATAATGCGATGGCGCAACTTTTTTATGGCAAAATCGCTGTTGAACGGGCGGTAGCATACTTCTATTTTACCAAGGGCAGTGACTATCGCCGGCTTATTCACCGTATCAAATACAATGGCGAGAAAGAGTGTGGTCGCTATTTAGGAAAAATGATGGCGCGCGAGCTTATTACTACCTCGACATTCGAGGGGATAGATTATATCGTGCCGGTGCCATTGCATCGCCACAAGGAGCGCAAGCGTGGCTACAACCAGAGTGAATGGATTGCCCAAGGTATTGCCGATGAGACCGGTATACCCCTATGTGTCGATGCCTTGGTGTGTCGCACTCATCGTGAGTCGCAAACACAAAAGGGTATCTACGATCGTTACTTGGCAACTCGCAAAGCGTTTGAGTTACTTCCCGATAATAGCCTGCAAGGTTCGCATGTATTGCTTGTGGATGATGTTGTAACGACCGGTGCGACACTCTTGGCTTGTGGCGAAACTTTGTTGAAAGGTGGCGTGCGTCAAGTGAGTGTGGCTACTCTTGCAGCAGCCAAAATATAAGCCATTGTGAGCGATTGATGTGCAGTCTTGAAGTTTGCGATATATTTTTGCTCTATTCGTTGGGGCTTTCTTTCTTTTTTTGTTTACCTTTGCAATGAGTATAATCCGACCTTATAGGTCGCCAAACAAAATAGTCCAATCAATAAAATAATGACGAATATGAAAACCGTGGAAAAATTGTTGGCAGAGAGATTGTTGAACATCTGTGCCATTAAGTTGCAACCTGCCAATCCGTTTACTTGGGCATCGGGATGGAACTCTCCTATTTACACCGATAACCGTCGTACACTCTCGTATCCCGAGGTGCGTAGCTTTATTAAAGTGGAGTTGTGCCGTCTTATCCTTGAGAACTTCCCCGAGGTAGATGCTATTGCCGGTGTTGCTACCGGTGCTATTGCACAAGGTGCATTGGTAGCCGATACATTGTGCTTGCCTTATGTGTATGTACGTTCAACACCCAAAGACCACGGTCTTGAAAATCTTATCGAGGGTGATCTTAAGCCCGGACAAAAGGTTGTCGTTATCGAAGACCTTGTATCGACAGGTGGTAGTAGTATCAAGGCTGTAGAGAGCATCCGTAAAGCCGGTTGTGAGGTAATCGGTATGGCTGCTATCTTTACTTACGGATTCCCCGAGGCTGCTCGTCGTTTTGAAGAGGCCGGTGTTAAATTGTTGACTTTGAGTAACTACAATGCTATGCTTGAGGCTGCTGTTGAAACCAACTATATCGCACCCGAGTATCTCGAAACATTGAAAGAGTGGCGTAAAGACCCCGCTAACTGGCTTAAAAAGTAATAGATAACGGAGTATGACCTCTTTTGAAAGTAAAATAACCCGTATACCGGCACCTGTTGAAATGGTGTATGCCAAGCTCTCGGACCTGAATAATCTGGAGGCTTTGCGCAATATGATACCGGCCGATAAGGCTGCGCAAATAAAGGATATGCGTTTCGACACCGATAGCTGTACTGTCAATGTAGACCCTGTGGGCGAATTGACTTTTAAGATTATCGACCGTGAGCCTCCCAAAACTATCAAGTTTACGGCCGAAAAATCGCCCCTGCCACTCTTTTTGTGGATACAGTTATTGCCGGTAGATGAGTATACAACCAAGACTCGTATTACAATTAAGGCCGAGATAAATGCTTTTCTCAAGCCTATGGTGTCAAAGCCGTTGCAAGAAGCTATCGATCGCATGGCCGATGTGCTCACGGTTATACCCTATAACATGTAATAGAGCGAACGTATGATTATAAAGAGCGACCATGTATGCCGTTATGTAATGGTGTGCAGGTCGCTTTTGTTATAGACAGTAAACATAGATGTGAATGGTATGAAGTATATATGGGTGATATTTGTTGCGTTGATGTTGGCGAGTTGTGAGTATGGTGAGCATGACCGTATTCCACCGGCAGCGGTACGCATAGAGTTTGGTAATGCAGCTATTTGGAATGTATATGGTGTAGCGGCATATCCCGACCACAAAGAGTTTATCAAGGAGGAGAATAAGCCTCGCGGTTTTACATATATAGCCAATTCATACACCGGTTACGGTGGCGTAATGCTGTTGTGCGACCCGGTAGGCATCGTGCATGCCTACGATATGTCGTGCCCTGTAGAACGCAGTTCTATTATCCGAGTCGAATATGACGATGAAGCATTGGTGTTGCGTTGCGATGAATGTGGCTCGACCTATGATACTACAACCGGCTCGCCCCTCTCGGGTGTTGCTGCCGAAGAGCGATATTTCCTGCAACCCTATGCCGTATATTTCAGCCCAATGGGCGGGGTATTGGTAACACGATAATGTGTGGCAACTAAAAACATCTTTTGTTTTTGGTTGTTTTTTATGATTTAAATACCTAACTTTGTTGTTAATAAATATAAACCAATAAAAAGGCTGCCGATATAGATGCTAAATATGCCATGAATAGAGAGAAATATGTATCGTGTGTAGCTGTATAACCTTAATCTAACAACCATTATGAAGACTAAAGCAGATGAATTAATGCAAGAAGAAGTAAAACAAGACTTGCGATATCTGAAGTTATTGTCCAAAAAGTTTCCTACAGTAGCCGAGGCTTGTACCGAAATCATCAACCTTGAAGCTATTCTCGAACTTCCTAAAGGTACAGAACACTTTCTTACCGATATTCACGGAGAGTATGAGGCATTTCAACATGTGCTGAAAAATGCTTCGGGCTCGGTGGCTCGTAAAGTGAACGAAATTTTTGGTCAAACAATGTTTGAAAGTGAGAAAAAGGAGTTGTGTACGCTCATTTATTATCCCGAGGAAAAACTCGACTTGGTAAGAGCGGTAGAACCCAACATCAACGATTGGTATCGCATTACACTGCATAAGCTCATCCGAGTGGCACGCACCGTATCGTCGAAGTACACCCGCTCAAAGGTGTCGAAGGCTTTGCCTCCCGAGTTTGCTTATATATTGCAGGAGTTGTTGCACGAATCACTCTCAGAGCCCAAGCAAGACTATGTAAATGTTATTATATCGACCATCATTGAGATAGGTCGTGCCGATAACTTTATTGTGGCTTTGTGCGAGTTGATACAACGACTCACCATTGATTCGATGCACATCGTAGGAGATATATTTGACCGTGGTCCCGGTGCTCACATCATATTGGATACGCTACTCAAATATCACGACATAGATGTTCAGTGGGGTAATCACGATATAGTGTGGATGGGTGCTGCCTGTGGTAACGAAGCATGTATTGCCAATGTGTTGCGCATGGCGTTGCGTTATGGCAACTTGCCTACTATCGAGGATGGCTATGGCATCAATCTATTGCCATTGGCTACATTTGCCATGGATGTATATGGCGAAGATGAGTGTAAAACATTCATGCCGACACCTACTGCCGTGCAACATAGCGAAAAGACTACACGTCTTATAGCAAAGATGCAAAAGGCTATAGCGGTTATACAGTTTAAAGTTGAGGGTCAGATTATCAATCGCAACCCCGAGTATAATATGCAAGACCGCAATTTGCTTGAGCGTATCAACTTTGATGATATGACTATTGAGTTGGGTGGCCGATTGTTTGAGCTTGCCGATAAGAACTTGCCAACAGTTGACCCTAACAATCCGTACGAACTTACCGAGGAAGAGGCCAGCATCATGCAGAAGTTGAAGTTCTCGTTTATGAACAGCGATAAGATGCATAAACATATGCGTTGGTTGTATGCCAAAGGTAGCTTGTATCTTGTACGCAATGCCAACTTGATGTTCCATGCTTCTGTTCCCATGAATGAGGATGGTACTTTCAAGAAAGTGCCTGTACATGGTCAGGAGTATGCCGGCAAGGCCTTGTTTGATCGTGTAGACAGTGTAGTGCGAGCTGCATATTTTGGCGATCCTTCTCAAGAGAGCCACCAACGCGACGTAGACTATATGTGGTACTTGTGGTGTGGACCCGATTCGCCTTTCTTCGACAAGGATAAGATGACCAACTTTGAGAAATACTTTATCCCCGACAAGAGTATGACCAAGGAGAAAAAGGGACACTATTATACCCTGCGCAATGAGTATGATACTTGTGTCAAGGTTTTGAAAGAGTTTGGTTTGGAAGGTCCCAACTCGCACATCATCAATGGTCACGTTCCTGTTAAAGTGGCCAAGGGTGAGCAACCTGTTAAGGCCGGTGGTAAACTCCTTGTGATAGATGGCGGTTTCTCAAAAGCATACCAATCGGAAACAGGTATTGCGGGTTATACGCTCATATACCATTCGAGAGGTTTGCAACTCGTGCAACACGAGCCTTTCCAATCGACTCAAAAGGCCATTGAAGAGGGTGTCGATATTATATCCAACCGCTTTGTATTGGAGTTTAATGACAATCGTATGCATGTGCGAGACACAGACATAGGTAGAGAGTTGACCAGTCAAATAGAAGAGTTGAAGAAACTCTTGTGTGCCTATCGTTTGGGCTTGATTGACGAGAAGCACTGATGTGCTTAATGTTAATAAATTACTATCAAGATTATAGATGAACCGTTTTGCCGATGTGATATTGCCTCTCCCGTTGTACCGATATTTTACATATCGCGTGCCCGAGGAGATGCAAGGTCACTTGCGGCAAGGACATCGTGTGGTGGTGTCGTTTGGTCGTTCCAAGTTTTATACCGCTATTGTTGTTGCATTGCACGATAGCGAGCCACAAGGGTATGAGGTAAAGGAGATTGCGACACTGCTCGATGATGAGCCTATCGTATTGCGACCTCAACTGAAGTTTTGGGAGTGGATTGCCGAGTACTACCTTTGTTCGGTAGGCGATGTTTATAAGGCTGCGTTGCCATCGGGCCTGAAACTTGAGAGCGAAACATCTCTTACTATCAATGCCGACTTTGAGGAAGAGGCCGATGATAGACTCACCGAGCGCGAAGCTGTGTTGATGCAGGCGTTGTCGGCACAAGGACGGCTTACTGTTCATGAACTTGAGAAAGCAACCGGACTGCGCAATACGTTGCCTGTACTGCGTCGATTGGTCGAGCGCGAGGCTATATTTGTATCGGAACGATTGCGGGCCAATTATAAGCCCAAAACCGAGGTGTGTGTGCGCTTGACCTTCGGGCAAGGTGATAATGATGCGTTACGCAACGCCTTTGATATGGTGCGACGTGCCAAGCAACAAGAGACCTTGTTACTCTCATTCTTAGACCTGTCACATTTTATGCAAGCCGGTTGCTACACCGAGGTGTCACGTGCGGCATTATTGGCTCGTGCCGGTGTGTCGCCGGCTGTGCTGGCGGGATTGGTCAACAAGGGTATCATGGAGACCTATAAGCGAGAGGTCAGCCGTTTTGCACCCGTGCAGCGAGCCTGCACCCCTATGCCTGTATTGAGTGGTGAGCAGACACGTGCCTATAATGAGATATTTGCCACGTTGCACGATAAGTCGGTAACACTCCTGCACGGTGTTACGTCGAGTGGTAAGACCGAGATATATATACATGTAATAGATGCAATACTGAAGCAAGGGCGACAAGTGTTGTATCTTGTACCTGAAATAGCCCTTACAACCCAGCTTACCGAGCGGTTGCAAAAAGTGTTTGGCGATAAATTGCTGATATATCACTCGCGCTTCTCGGATAATGAAAGGGTGGAATTGTGGCAGAAGCTGTTGCGTAGTCGCGAGCCTCGTGTGGTGCTGGGCGTACGCTCATCGGTATTTTTGCCTTTTCACAACCTGGGCTTTGTTATTGTCGATGAGGAGCACGAAACCAGCTACAAACAGTATGACCCCGCGCCACGATATCATGCTCGCAATGCAGCCATTGTCTTGGCGCAAATGTACGGAGCTAAGGTGCTGTTAGGCTCGGCTACTCCGGCAGTTGAGAGCTACTATAACGCCTTATCGGGTAAGTATGGCTTGGTAGAGTTGCATACACGTTATGCTAACAATCCGTTGCCCGAGGTGCGCATTGTCGATATGCGTGAGCAACGACGTAAGCGCCTTGTCAAAGGAAACTTCTCGGAACCTCTGCTTGACCAGATACGAGGTGCGTTGAAACGAGAGGAGCAAGTAATATTATTCCAAAATCGTCGTGGCTTTGCACCTATGGTCGAGTGTCGTGAGTGTGCATGGATACCGAAGTGTACGCAGTGTGATGTGAGTCTTACTTATCATAAGCGCGACAATCGATTGGTGTGTCACTATTGTGGCTATTCGTGCGAAGTGCCACGTATCTGTCCGGCATGTTTGCAACCTACTATCGAGGTGCGTGGATTTGGTACTGAGCGTATCGAAGAGGATGTTGAGACACTCTTCCCCGAAGTACCCTTGGCGCGCATGGATATGGATACTACTCGTTCTCGTAATGCTTATCAAGAGATAATTGATGATTTTGCTGCCGGTAAGAGCAAGATACTCATAGGAACGCAAATGGTGACAAAGGGACTCGACTTCGACCGCGTGAGTATTGTGGGTATTCTCAGTGCCGACAGTATGTTGTCTTTCCCCGACTTTAGGGCACATGAACGAGCCTTCCAGATGATGGCACAAGTAGCAGGGCGCTCGGGACGTGGCAAGAGCAGGGGTGTAGTGTTGTTGCAGACTTCGCAACCCGAATTACCTCTTATATCGCAAGTAATCAATCACGACTATGTGGGTATGTATAACGACCAATTGTCTCAACGTGAGCAGTTTGGTTATCCTCCGTTTACGCGACTCATATACATTTACCTGAAGCATCGCGATGAGGCTGTACTTGATACGTTGTCGCAACGCTATGCCACGATGTTACGCAAGGTGTTTGGCGAGAGAGTTTTAGGGCCCGATAATCCACCGGTTGCACGCATTCAGTCGTTGTATATTCGCAAGATAATGCTGAAGGTGGAAGTTACAGCCTCGATGGCACAAGTGAAAGAGCTCTTGCGACAAATCTATGAACGTAGCCTGATGGACGATAGCTTCAAGTCGCTTACGCTCTACTACGATGTAGACCCTATGTAATTAATATTCTCATAAACAACAAAAAAGAGAGATTTCGTGTAAGAAACCTCTCTAAATATTGTTTAATAGGTGTAGATACCGTGGGGTTGTGATCGCTTTATTTAAGAAATTTATCAACAAACCAATTTTCAATTTTTCGATAAGTATTTACCACACAGTTTTCTATCGTTTTGTAAGCCTTTACTGTGCCCTTCTCTATGCATTTATAGGTCTTTACACAGCCTTGCTCTATCATCTTATAAGTATTCTTTACCTTGTTGTGAGTTGTTGCAGACATAGTAGTATTTGTTAGAATGTATATCCTACGCCTATCTTAAGGTAGTGCGCTTTTATTGCATCATTGTAACCCCACACGCTTTGTTGATATTCATATTGAATCTTAAGCGAAAAGCGAGCAATGTCAACACCCACGGCCGGATTGGCAAATGTGCGAATACCCTTATTTGTAATATCGGCTATCACACCACCTTTGAAAGCTACAAAAGGAGAGGCGATGCAGTCTTTAATAAAAGAGTATTTAATGTCGGCAAATACAGGTGTCAGAAAGCTCGGTTTTGCGTCGAAATCAGGGAGATATTCTGCCACAAAACCCGCTCCACCACCTACATATAGGCCGTTTCCGAAGCTGTATCCGTGCGATGTGCTGATACCCAATTGGTTGGCAATAGCAATAGAAAGTTCTACATCGGCTCGATAGCCTTTGTTGTAACTCACATTGGTCATGTAATTTGTTTTAGATGTTTCAGAGATGCTCTCTTGAGCCTGGAGCAATGTCATAGAAGAGGCTATGACACACAGTGTAATAAGTATTCTTTTCATTGTGTATGTATAAAATGTTTAACGCTGCAAAGGTATGTTGTTGCTTCGTGTGGCGGAAGAGATAAATTTCTTTGTAATTGGTATAAAAGGCGTATTAAAGTTGGGTGATTGGCATTTTTAACCTCTATATTGGTCATATTTGCCGAAAACCAAAGGTTGTTATTGTTCAATAATTCCTATTTTGTACATTTGTGAACAAAAGAAATAGGACGATGGATATAGAGTTGTTGACAGATGCCCGGATTGTACAGCATTTAAGGTTTCCATATTGCATAGACAAAGTTACACAGATAGTGATTACAAAAGGCTCATTCTCTTGTATAGCCGATTGTTGTAGCTATTCACTCCGAGCTCCAGCCTTGGCGATGTTTCTACCCGGACAGATTGTGGAGTCATTGCAAGTGGATGATGAGTTTGCCGGATTTGGTCTTATGATGAGCGAGAAATTTACCAATTCGATGGATTTACCTGTGGGATTACAAGAGCGATTGTTTATAAAGGCAACACAGTTTTATGCGGTTTCAGATGAAGTGGTTGAGGCCTTAGTGAGTTGTTATAAGCATGTGTCCTCGGTTATGCAACAGCCCAATCATCCCTATAAGGAGGAGATTATCAAGCACCTGTTTTCGGCGTATTACTATGGTTTGGGATATTATCTTCATGGTTTCCAAACAACAGCTACAGCCATGTCGCTACAGCAAAAGAGCTGTGACCGTTTTGTGTCGCTTGTGTCGACACATTTCAAGGAGCATCGTGATATTAGTTTCTATGCCGATAGGTTGTGTGTGTCGAATAAGTATTTGTCATCGCTCTTGAAGCAAGAGACCGGCATAACTGCGCTTGAATGGATAGAGAAATATGTAGTAATGTATGCTAAGAATTGCCTATCGTCTACGGCTATGACAGTGCAACAGATAAGCGACGAGTTGAACTTTTCGACACAATCGGTATTTGGTAAGTATTTTAAGAGGGTTGAGGGTGTTTCGCCTATGACCTACCGTATGTCGCTACGAAAGAGGTAAAATAGACTGGGCTTTCAGCCCGATTGATTTCAAATGCCCTCATTACCCGGCGCGCTGCTACGCTTGCGCCGGGCTGTTGTATGTATCGTCTACAGCGATAAAAGGTGCAACTTTAATTTTATCGGACACCAATAATAGGTAATATAAACTACAAGCGCAGGTCGATGTGGCCTGCGCTCGTGGTATTTGATAAGAATTGTTTCTTGTTTTTAGAATTCGGCTGTCTTGGGTGTGCGGGGGAAGGGGATTACGTCGCGAATGTTGGTCATACCTGTTACGAAGAGCAACAAACGTTCAAATCCAAGACCGAAACCAGCGTGAGGAACCGAGCCGAAGCGACGAGTGTCGAGATACCACCACATATCTTTGTCGGGAATATTCATCTCCTCGATACGTGCTTGAAGTTTTTCAAGGTTGTCTTCACGCTCCGAGCCACCGATGATTTCGCCGATGCGGGGGAACAATACGTCCATAGCGCGCACGGTCTTGTTGTCGTCGTTGAGCTTCATGTAGAAAGCCTTGATTTCCTTGGGATAGTCGGTGAGGATAACGGGTTTCTTGAAGTGCTTCTCAACCAAGTAACGCTCATGCTCCGACTGGAGGTCGGCGCCCCAGAATACGGGGAACTCAAACTTCTCGCCCGATGCCTCAAGAATCTTGATACCCTCGGTGTAGGGGAGACGTACAAACTCGTTGTCAACAACGAAACGCAAGCGGTCGATGAGTTTCTTGTCGTACATTTCGCTGAGGAAGTTGAGGTCGTCCATGCAGTTCTCGAGTGCATAGTTGATACAATATTTGAGGAAGTCCTCGGCGAGGTCCATGTTGTCGGTAATGTCGTTAAAAGCTACCTCGGGCTCAATCATCCAGAACTCGGCCAAGTGGCGGGGTGTGTTTGAGTTTTCGGCACGGAATGTGGGACCGAAAGTGTAGATAGCACCCAATGCAGTTGCGCCCAACTCACCTTCGAGCTGACCCGATACGGTAAGGCTGGTTTGCTTGCCGAAGAAGTCTTGTGTATAGTCAACTTTGCCCTCCTCGTTGCGGGGAACATCGTTGATGTCGAGTGTGGTTACTTGGAACATGGCACCAGCACCTTCGCAGTCACTTGCTGTGATGAGGGGGGTGTGCATGTAGAAGAAACCGTGGTCGTTGTAGTACTTGTGGATGGCATAAGCCATGTGGTGACGAATGCGCAATACTGCACCGAATGTGTTGGTGCGAGGACGCAAGTGAGCTATCTCGCGCAAGAACTCGAGGCTGTGACCTTTCTTTTGCAAAGGATATTGCTCGGGGTCGGCTGTGCCATAAATCTCGATTTTCTCAGCTTGTATCTCGGCTGTTTGACCTTTGCCCATCGACTCAACAAGTTTACCTATAACGCACAAACTTGCACCTGTGGTAATGGGTTTGAGGGTTTCCTCGTCAAAGTTGGCAAGGTCAACAACTACTTGAATGTTTTTAATTGTACTACCATCGTTGAGGGCAATAAAGTTTACATGTTTATTGCCACGACGGGTGCGTACCCAACCCTTTACGCACACTGTTGTGTTGAGTAGCGCGGGGTTGAAAATGTCGGCTATTTTTGTTCTTTTTACTTGTTCCATTGTTGTATTATTTGTTTCCCACCACTACACATTGTAGAGTGGTGGTGGGAGTGGTTTTTTATTCAAAAGAGCCCATCATGAGCATGTTTACCTCGGCTTGTGTGAGGTGACGCCAGCGACCACGGGGCAAGTTCTTCTTGGTAAGACCGGCGAAGTATACACGGTCGAGCTTGACAACGTGGTAGCCAAGCGCTTCGAATATACGGCGTACGATGCGGTTGCGACCCGAGTGGATTTCAATACCTATCTGGTTGCGGTCGGTCTCAGTAGCATAGCTTACAGCATCGGCGTGAATAGTTCCGTCGTCAAGTTCGATACCGTCGGCAATACGTTGCATATCCTCTTCGGTTACGTCCTTGTCGGTCCATACGTGATAGATTTTTTTCTTCACGAACTTGGGATGTGTAAGTTTCGAAGCCAAGTCACCGTCGTTGGTGAGCAAGAGTACACCGGTTGTATTGCGGTCGAGGCGACCAACGGGGTAGATACGCTCGGTGCAGGCATTGCGAACGATGTCCATGACTGTGAGGCGACCTTGGGGGTCGTCGGCTGTTGTTACACAATCTTTGGGTTTGTTAAGGAGGATGTATACCTTGTTCTCAAGACCCACCTCTTGACCACGGAAAGTGATGATGTCAGCGGGTGTGATTTTTGAGCCCAATTCGGTTACTACCTCTCCGTTTACTTGAACTTCACCTGCTTGGATAAACTCATCGGCTTCGCGACGTGAGCATAATCCTGCATTGGCAAGGAACTTGTTGAGGCGGATAGGTTGTGTAGGATCGATGGGGGGCAACTCATACTCTACGCGTTGGGGGCGGGGAGTGAAACGTTTGTTGTTGGCTCCATTGTTGCGTTGGGGGCGGTTGTTATTGTTGTAGCCTCCACGATTATTATTATAGCCACCATTGTTATAACCACCGCGGTTGTTATTGTAGCTACCACGGTTGTTGTATTGGCGATGCTCGCTATTATAGCCATTGCGGTTGTTGTTGCGATTGTATCCGCCTTCGTTGTTGTAGCTATTCTCTTGTCCTTGAGCCGAGGTGTTCTCGGTATTTTCTACCTCACTGTTATTGTATCGATTGTTGTACGGACGATTGTTATAGCGGTTGTTGCCATAACCATTGCGATTATTGTTGTTATAGCCGCCACGATTGTTGTTATAACCACCTCTGTTATTATTATAGCCACCGCGGTTGTTGTTGTAGCCACGATTGTTGTAGCTGTAAGAACCTTCTTGTTGGTTGTCGCCGGTGTTGTTGTCGCCTTCGGTGCGGTTGTTGTAACGGTTGTAGTTGTTGCGATTGTAATTGTTATTATAACTACCGCGGTTGTTGTTGTAATTGTTGCGGTTGTTATAGCCGCCATTGTTGTACTGACGGCGCTCGCTGTTGTAAGAAGATTGACGTTCGGTATCGCCACCTTCTGTGGTGCGATTGTACTCTTTCTTCTCATAGTTGGGGGTAAAACCTTCACGAGCTACGCCACGGGTCTCACTGATGCGTGGACGTTTTGCTTTCTTCTCTTCTTCCATTTATGAAAATGTTTAATGTGTTATAGCCTCTCGGCTCTTTATTAATCTTTTTGTGTTTATCTGTTTTTGGTAGTATAATTGCTTATCTATAATTGTCTTATGCTATCTTCTTTTCACCTTTGTATTTCAACTGCAAATATGCAAAGGATTTTTTAGATTTCAATGCTAAATGTGTGAAAATTTGAGGTGTTGATAGTATTAAAATGCGAAAGATTTGTGAATGTTCACAAATCTTTCGTCTATTGTGTATTTTTAACAACCTCGTTGCACTGATGGTGCTAGTGGTGAGGTGTTTAAGGAAAATCAAAATCCTGTATATGATTGGGGTGAAAGGCGGTGCAATTCCTCTTTGACTTCGTCCGATATATTGAGCGAGTCGATAAATTGGCTTATAGCTTGCTCGTCTATCACAGTGTTGGTGCGAGTGAGAGCTTTAAGCGCCTCATAGGGTTGCGGATAGCCTTCGCGACGGAGCACGGTTTGTATACCCTCGGCTACAACGTTCCACATGTCGGCCAAGTCGCGGTCGATGGCTGTGCGGTTGAGGAGCAACTTGCCGAGACCTTTGAGCGTACTGCTGAAAGCGATGAGTGAGTGTGCCATGGGGACACCTACATTGCGCAATACGGTCGAGTCGGTGAGGTCGCGTTGCAGACGTGAAATGGGTAATTTCATTGCCAAGTGGTCGTATATGGCATTGGCAATACCGAGGTTGCCCTCAGAGTTCTCAAAGTCGATGGGGTTGACCTTGTGAGGCATGGCCGATGAGCCAACCTCTCCGGCTTTAATCTTCTGCTTGAAATACTCCATTGAGATATATTGCCAGAAGTCGCGGTCGAGGTCGATAATGATAGTGTTGATACGGCGCATTGCATCGAAGAGAGCTGCCAAGTTGTCGTAGTTTGAGATTTGAGTGGTATATGTTTCACGAGCTATACCCAGACGCTCTTGCAAGAACTCGGCTGCAAATTGTGGCCAATTGATATTGGGGTAGGCTGTGCGGTGTGCGTTGAAATTACCGGTAGCACCACCAAACTTACCGCTGATGGGTATGTTGCGAAGTTGTTCGATTTGTTGCTCAATACGGTATGTAAATACGCGTACCTCCTTGCCTAAGCGAGTGGGTGATGCGGGTTGTCCGTGTGTCTTGGCAAGCATGGGTATATCTTTCCACTCATCGGCATATTGGTTGAGCAGTGTCACCATCTCCTCGAGCATGGGGATGTATACATCTACAAGTGCCTCCTTGATAGATAGAGGTACTGCAGTATTGTTGATATCTTGTGAGGTAAGACCAAAGTGGATAAACTCTTTGTAAGCCTCAAGACCCAAACGGTCGAACTGTTCTTTGATAAAATACTCAACAGCCTTAACGTCGTGGTTGGTTACAGATTCGATTTCTTTGATGCGTGCAGCGTCGGCCTCTGTAAAATTAATGTAGATTTGACGAAGTTGGTCGAACATACATGAGTCGATGCCTGCCAATTGGGGGAGGGGAAGCTCGCAAATGGCTATAAAATATTCGATCTCAACGCGTACACGATATCGTATAAGAGCCAATTCAGAAAAATAAGCCGAGAGAGACTCGGTCTTGCTATGGTAACGACCATCTATGGGCGATACCGCGGTGAGTGGAGTGATTTGCATATTCTTATATTAATTATGTGACTACAAAGGTACAAATAAGCATGTGGTTGACAAAATAAGTTGGCTAGTTTTTGTTGTAGAACGCGGTGATGGAGAGTGAAATGAGATTTTTTGAAATAATTTCGCAAAAAATTTTTGAGTATAAAAAAATAGTATTACCTTTGCATCGCTTTTCGAAAGAAATTCACTCGGGCGTTTAGCTCAGCTGGTTTAGAGCATCTGCCTTACAAGCAGAGGGTCGGCGGTTCGAATCCGTCAACGCCCACCGAGAAACGATATCCGTGCGAGGATATTGATAAGAAAAAAATAATGGGCGTTTAGCTCAGCTGGTTTAGAGCATCTGCCTTACAAGCAGAGGGTCGGCGGTTCGAATCCGTCAACGCCCACCATTATTAACTTTATATATATTCCGGGTGCTTCGGCACTCTTATTACAAGGGCGTTTAGCTCAGC
>JAGBHF010000054.1 GCA_017935645.1 Bacteroidaceae bacterium
CCTCATCGTAGTCGATAACAACCACTTCGAGTTTTTGGTCGAGAGATACAACCTCTTCGGGGTGATTTACGCGGCCCCAAGAAAGGTCTGTGATGTGGATAAGACCATCGATACCACCGAGGTCGATGAACACACCGTAAGAGGTGATGTTCTTGACAGTACCTGCCAATACCGAACCCTTTTGGAGGCTTGCCATGATCTCTTTCTTTTGTGCTTCGATTTCGGCCTCGATAAGAGCCTTGTGCGAAACAACAACGTTGCGATATTCTTGGTTGATTTTAACAACTTTGAATTCCATTGTTTTGCCAACGAGGATATCATAGTCACGGATGGGCTTAACATCGATTTGTGAACCGGGGAGGAAAGCCTCTGTGCCACCGAATACCTCAACAATCATACCACCCTTAGTGCGGCATTTGATGTAACCGGTGATGATTTCGTTGTTTTCGAATGCAGCGTTAACACGCTCCCAAGAGTGAGCAACGCGTGCTTTCTTGTGCGAGAGAATGAGTTGACCTTTGCGGTCTTCTTGGCTCTCTACGTATACTTCTACAGTGTCACCAACTTTCAAGTCGGGATTGTAACGGAACTCGCTCATGGGGATGATACCGTCCGATTTGTAACCGATGTTAACAACGACTTCGCGTTTGTTCATCGAGATGATAGTACCTTCTTGTACTTCTTTGTCCTTGACAGCGTTCAAGGTTTGGTTGTATGCAGCCTCCAATTCCTCGCGGCTCTTACCACCAAAAACTTCGCCTTTTTCGTAGGCTTCCCAGTCAAAGTTTTCTACCGGGCTGTTAAATTCTTGACTCATTGTTAATTAATAATTAGTTTTGTTTGTGATTAATAAATTAGACATTATATGGTCTGTAAAATCGGGGGCAAAGATACACATTTTTTCTGTGCTAACAAGCGTATTGTGTTCTTTTTTCGTGCAATAGGCTCATTTTTAGTCCGATTTGGTGTAGGGCTGATTATCTTTTCTTCTTGAAAAAGTCCTGCATGAGGGCTGCACATTCGTCGGCAAGAACGCCTGAGGTGACTTGTGCCTTGGGATGTAGGGCATTGGGGGCAAGTTGGCTGTAGCCTCGGCGGGGGTCGGAGGCTCCATATACGATGCGCGATACTTGTGCCCAACCGATAGCTCCTGCACACATTACACAGGGCTCGAGTGTGACATACAATGTGCAGTCGGTGAGGTACTTACCTCCCATGTTGTTAGCAGCCGAGGTGATAGCCTGCATCTCGGCATGAGCGGTGACATCGCACAGTGTCTCGGTGAGGTTGTGAGCGCGTGCAATGACACGGTTGTTGCACACGACTATTGCACCTACGGGTATCTCGTCGGCTTGTGCTGCTTGTTCGGCCTCTTGCAGTGCCATACGCATATAGCGTTCGTCAAGTTTTGTATCTTCGTTCATGATGTGAGGTGTTGAAGTATTTTATGCTATAGAGGTGTAACATATGGCAACCTGTCACACTCGTATATGTCACATAGTTCTATCCATGCGATTGTTGCGTATATCAAAGGTTGCAGCGTATTACCCTACTGCAAAGATAGCGACAAACGAGCGAGAAACATGAAGTTTACTTCGATGTTTTTCACAGCGAGTGCAAGTGATGAATCTTGTCTTAGCACCCGCAATGTGTTAGTTTTATTGGAAAAAATCTTATATAATGTGTTGATTGTGTAAAATATTCTTATATTTGCAATAGAAAATATTTTTAATAATTAATTTATATTGTGAATTTAAACAAAATTGTTATGAAAAAGTATTTGGCAGAAATGGTGGGAACTATGGTTCTCGTGCTTATGGGTTGCGGTACAGCTGTGAGCCTTGCATGTGGTGTCGATGTTGCATCGGTTGTGGGTACAGCAATGGCGTTCGGTTTGTCGGTAGTGGCTATGGCTTATACTATAGGTGGTGTAAGTGGTTGTCATATCAACCCTGCAATTACGCTCGGTGTGTGGTTGTCTAAGCGCATGAGTGGCAAGGATGCAGTGATGTATATGCTCTTCCAAGTGATAGGTGCTTTTATCGGCTCAGCATTGCTTTATCTCTTTGTTACCCAGTCGGGTGCTACATTTGAAGGTACAACTACCGGTGCTAATACCTGCTCGGGTACACCTGTAGGAGGTCTTATTGTGGAGATTGTTCTTACCTTTATATTTGTGCTTGTTGTGTTGGGAACAACCGACGAGAAGAAAGGTGCCGGTAACTTTGCAGGTCTTGCTATCGGATTGTCGCTTATTCTCATTCACTTAGTAGGTATTCACTATACAGGTACATCGGTCAATCCTGCCCGTTCTATTGCTCCTGCTGTGTTCCAAGGTGGTCAAGCGTTGAGCGAATTGTGGGTGTTTATCGTTGGCCCGTTTGTTGGTGCAATCCTTGCTGCTTTGGTGTGGAAAGTATTGGGATGTGAATGTGATAAATGCAATAAATAATAAGTAGAATGATATTGAGATTCGGTAGAATGACGATATATACCTCGGTTTTCTAAATCTCAAGATATTCTATTATTCATTACAACATAGAGAGAGGATGTCTCAAAACGAGGCATCCTCTCTATGTATTAGTTGATATAACACTCTAATAATTCGCAATTGGGGGTGGGATGTAGTGCAACATCACTTATTGCAGCCGGTACGAGGCAGGTCTCGCCTTGCTTGAGTTGTACCGAAGTGTTGTTGCCGGCAGTGACTGTTACCGAGCCTCGCATACACATATATATAACAAAGGAGTCGAGGCCTGTCATCATGCGCTTACATTCGCTGTCGATGTGTAGCAAGTTGGTTGTGAAGTAGGGGCATTGTGCCAACTGCACAGGCCGGTTGTGACAAGGCTCGTAGATGGTCTTGAGGTTGTCGTATAGGTTGTAGTCAATAGCATCTTGCGCCAGGTCGGTGTGCAGTTCGCGAGGGTTGCCGTCCTTGTCAATGCGATTGTAGTCGTATATGCGGTAAGTGATATTGGACGTTTGCTGAATTTCAGCCAGTAATATACCCTTGCCTATAGCATGTATACGTCCCGAGGGGAGGAAATAGACATCGCCGGGGCGAGCGTGGTGAAATTGCAATACATCCATGATGGTGTTGTTGGCAACACGATTGACATATTCGTCGGGGGTGATGGCCTGTGAGAAACCCGAGTATAGTCCGGCACCTTCTTCGGCATTAATCACGTACCATAGTTCGGTCTTGCCAAATGAGTTGTGGCGCCGACGAGCCAACTCGTCGTTGGGGTGTACCTGTATGGATAGGTTGTCGCTGGCGTCGATAAACTTGATGAGCAGGGGAAATGTAGTGCCAAAGGTATTCCACACATGTTGTCCTACCAAGCGAGCGCCATCGCGAGCCAATATATCGCTCAGTGACTTGCCGGCATCTTCGCCATTGGCAATTACCGACACATCGCCTTCGACAGCCGAGATTTCCCAACTTTCGCCTACCGATTCATCATCAAGATTTATCCCTTTGTAGGCGCATATCTTTTTGCCGCCCCAAATGGGTCTTTTGTATATTTCGTGGAACTTGAGTATATACATACGATGTGTGTCAGAGTAATTTGATTGACAAAGGTAGAATAAATGTTCTAATCGTATAACTTATTTTATACTAAAAATAACAAAAACGGTTAAAAATGGTTTGCTCGTCGTGTGGGTAAAATGTACTTGGGGCGACTTTCGCGTCGGTATGCATCGATAGCCGTAATGGCAAATGAACGATATTGATGTGGCGGTAGTGTGATGATTGTATCGGTAATCCACGTGTGTATGAGTTGCGAGGGGTTGGTAATGTCGACACTATCGCCTACCGATGCGTATACTGCATATCGAACAGCACCATCGACGGCTTGCCACTGGATTGTGTCGCCATTGTGCCCTTGCGATATCTGTATGTAGTCAATAGGTTGTAGCGCGGGAGTGTCGGCATTGCGCATAGGGGGTATGAGCGCCGGATAGCGATAAAAGTCGCTCACAAGCAGATGTGCCAATGCCGGAAATTGGCGCAAGTGTTGCATGCGAAAGAAGGCTTGACCACTTGCGTTGTAGTGGCGTGTAGAGACTATTTGGTCTTTGAGTTCATCGAGCGACCAATTGCCTTCGCGACTATCCATGCGATAGGCTCCCAATCCGGCTACAATGTATCCGTTGTTGTCTGTGCGTTGTACCCAATCGGCCAAGTAGGGGAAGAAGTTGTGTTGCGAATAGTACATCATGGGTGCTATGAAGTCGTTGTCACCGTTGTTGAGCCATAGAATGGGGTTTTGTTGTGCGCTGCCTGTACATACCCAATCGGATGAGGGTAGTCCATCGATAATTTCATATCGACCCAGCGGTGCAGTACTGACCATGATACTCTTGTCGACAGCTTTGACAGCGTCGCTTACGGTGTGAACGATGTGGGTGATATTATTCATACGCCATTGCTTGAGGGGTACTCCTTGTCCATAAGTGGCGTAACTCTTGCTGTCGGGAAAACGACCATGCTCGCCGGGATAGCGTATGTAGTCGAGGTGTATGCCGTCGATGTCGTAGTTGGTGGCAATTTCCTTCGCGATGGATGCCAGATAAGTGGCTGTTTGAGGGTGTCCGGGGTCGAGATACCACTCGTTCTTGAGCTTGATACACATCTCGGGATGTCGTGCCGGGGTGGCATTGTTGCCATGGCGTTTGGCTTGACGAATACTGCCTGCAGGAATAGATATAATCCATGCGTGGCATTCCATACCACGGTTGTGACACTCCTCGACGACAAAGGCCAATGGATCGTAACCCGGTGATACTCCGGGCTTTCCACTGACGATGTGGCTCCAAGGCTCTATTTGCGAGTTGTAGAATACCTCGCCACGTGTGCGTGCCTGGAAGAAGATGGTATTAAATCCCAATGATGCAACCTCGTCGAGTATGGCTCGCATTTCCTCTTTCTGTCGGGCTATCTCTTTGCTGTTGGTGGCGGGTTTAGAAGGCCAGTCGAGTCCCCAATTGGTTGTGAGCCATACGGCTCGCATTTCGTACTTGGGCGAAGATGCTGTAGCTATCAGCGAGGTGAATAGTATGATGAGAATAAAAAGTTTGCGCATATCTTATTGTTTGAGCAGTCTTATACAGGACAAAGATAAGACAAAAAATCAACAATAAGATACGCGCAAGCGTATATGCGATAAAATTAGAATATCAACGCATAGAGAACATATACCCAGTGGGCTACCATTGCAGCTATCAATCCACCGATGGTGTGTGAGAGAATAGCCTTAGAGGTGAGTTCGCGATAGCCGAGTGAGTCGAGCATAGCAGTGTGTGTACTTAAGTAACCGCTCCAGCACATACCGATAGCTGTAAATACTGCAATGGCATTGCCGTCAATCCATCCGCCATTGATGAACTCGGGAATGAGGCTAAGAGCAGCACCTACAGCACCCAATGCTGTAATGGGGAAGGCTACCAAGTGCGGGTCTTTGAAACCAAAGAGCCAATCGAAGATAAAGTTAATCTTCTCGGCTAACCAAGGCAACAACTCGATACCTTCGTAAGCAGCACCTGTATATACGCCACCCTCGCCGGGACCAAAGGTTAGCAACATTACGAATGTCGAGATAATGAGTACACCGGGAATAATAGCAATACCAACATCAACACCGGTGCGACCACCGTCGAGCAAGGCGTTGAGAATGCGGGTGAACATAGAATCCTCTTCTACGTGAGCCTTGGTGTTGCGTTTAACAATTTCCTCAACTACATCTTCATTGGCATAGTTGGGATAAGCCTTGAGGACAAAATATTGCATAAGACGGGTTGATACAATACAACCGCAGAATGCACCAAGCAGACCGATAAATGGCTCGGCAAAGTAGCCCAAACCAATCATGTATACAATCACCAACAAGCCCATACCGAATGCTGTACCAAAGTTGGTGAGTGAAATGTATTGATATTTCTTGAAGTAGCTACAGAAACGCTTGTCTTGCGAGAGTGAGATAATTGCGGGATTGTCCGATAAGAAAGTCATAACAGCACCCAATGAAGCAACACCGGGAAGGTTGAATAAAGGCTTCATGAGCGGACGCAACAACTTTTCGAGAAGTTTTACCACGCCGAAATCCATGAAAATACGACCGACAGCACCTGTGATAACACACACAGCCATAAGGAAAAATACGGTGTTGAGCAAGAGGTCGTGAGCTGTGTTCATGATGGTTTTAAACATCTGAGACACGCCCATTTGGCTGCCTAAGATGGCAAATAAGCCTACTACGATGAGTAGACATGGTACTCCCGTGGGAATGTACTTCGAGAGATTAGTTTTCAGCTTTTTCATTCTTCTTGAATATTTTGCTTGTTAATGATAAGATGTCTACATCCCATTTGACGCCCACAGCACCCATGTGTTGGCGGTCTTGCAATGCACCATTGGTATTGCCATTGACCCCCCATGTATAGCTGTAGTATGCAAAGAGGCGAAGGTCTTTGCGACCACCCGATAGAGGATAGTACTCAACACCTGTACCTACGCGAGTGAGCTCGGTACCGGGCATGACACAGTAGTCGCCCTCTACACCGCTATCGTTGATGTCGTACGAAATTTTGCCGAAGACATTCACTTTGTCTTTAATCATGTATGACAATTCGCCCATTACCGAGAAGTCCTTGAAGAAGAAGGCATGCTCGTCGGTGGCACGGTTCATGAAGTCGACTTGCAGACGGAAATTGTCGAAAGTAAATTGATTACCCAATACAACATAATAGATGAATTTACCGGCAGTGTATTCCGATGCATTGAGCGAATATATGCTATTGAACCAATCGTGCTTGCCAAACCACATGAAGTTGTAGGCAAAGAGATAGTCTTTGTGACCTACGTTGAAAGGACTCTCGCATACTTGAGCCATAAAGCGGTCGCTACCGTCACCAAGGATGTAAGAGACACTTGCACCAAACTGATAGCAAGCAATGTTGTTCCAATATTCCGAGCAGAAATAGAGGTCGATAGGAGCACGGTCGTACTCAAAGCCACCAATACCTACTACCTGCTTACCGGCCGAGATATCCCAATGCTTGTTGGGGCGATATGATAAATGTACCCAGTCGATAGCATCGAAGAAACTCTCAATTTTGGGAGCACGATTGAGGCGTTGACGATAAGAGTAGTAGAAGTGCTTGTTAATGTGACCGTCTAATATTAAGTTGATGTATTTGCCCTTGAATCCCGAGGTGGGTTTGTTCAAGTTGCCATCCCAATAATCGAGAATAAAGTCGGCTCGTACTTGAGCATGGACGTTCACAACTTTGTTATGGTCGGCATAGTCTTCACCCATTTGCGATTGAGCCGATGCACTCAATATGCCCAGTACCATAGCCATAAAAAAGAATAATTTTTTCATAGTATATAGGAGTGTTTGTATAGTTTTTCTATTGTTAAGTTGTTGATAAATAGCTGTTTGTTTTGTAATTCAATGTTTCGATTATAGTGATGTGTCTTCTACCGGTATATAATCAGGGTGTAAAGTTACACAATTTTGTCGGTCGATAACGAATTTTAAACCATAAAAATGCAATGTAGGTGTATATGGATGACAAAGTACAAGACATTTATAGCACATCATCAAGGCTGTTAAGGACTATTAAGGTCTTTAGAGAGGCTAACATCGTTAGATATACAGCAAACAAAATCCCCATTGCCTGTGTGTTGGCAATGGGGATATATTATTGGATTGTATTACGCTTTATCGCACTTTGTTTACAAACACCTTGCGTACTATGTCGCCGTGCTTTGCGATGTAGATACCGCGAGTGGGATTCTCTACGCGGAAGCCGTTCAGGTCGTAGTACTCAACATCTTCGCTGTCACGCAATAGGGCTTCGATGTCCGAATATACATCAATTGTACATGTTGCACTGAGGTTGCTACCGTCTATCGTCTCAGCGGTAATTGTTGCAACACCCTTTTTCAGCACTGTGATTTTGGCACTTAAGTTATCAAGAGGCTCGATGGTTGCAATCGTTGCATCCGATACGCTCCACACTACACCTTTTTCAGTTACATCGTCGGGATAAATCGTTGCTGTCAGCACAACGGTTTCGCCCTCCATAGCAGTGATATTTGTTTGGTCAAGTGTAATACTTGTAGCAAGCGTAGCTTCCACAGTCACCTCGCAAGTAGCAGTAAGTTCGCTACCGTCGGTAGTTGTGGCGGTAATGGTGGCAGTACCTACCTTGTGGGCGGTTACTACGCCGTTTTCTACGCTTGCAACTTCGTTATCGCTCGATGTCCAAACAACGCCCTTATCGGTAGTTGTCTCGGGCAGTACGGTAGCGGTCAAGGTTGCTGTTTCGGTAGCTTTGAGTATCACAGCAGACTGGTCGAGGGTAATGCTTGTTGCAAGAGTTTCTTCCACTGTCACCTCGCAAGTAGCGGTAAGTTCGCTACCGTCTGTTGTTGTAGCGGTGATAGTGGCAGTACCTACCTTGTGAGCGGTTACCACGCCATTTTCTACGCTTGCAACTTCGTTATCGCTCGATGTCCATACAACCTCTTTGTTAGTTGTTGTTTCGGGCAATACGGTAGCAGTCAAGGTTGCTGTTTCGGTAGCTTTGAGCGTTACAGCTGTTTGGTCAAGTGTGATGCTTGTAGCGAGTGTAGCTTCCACAGTCACCTCGCATGTCGCTGTAAGTTCGCTACCGTCTGTTGTTGTGGCGGTGATAGTGGCAGTACCTACCTTGTGGGCGGTAACTACACCATTCTCGACGCTTGCAACTTCGTTATCGCTCGATGTCCATACAACCTCTTTGTTAGTTGTAGTTTCGGGCTGTACGGTGGCGGTCAAGGTCGCAGTTTCGGTAGCTTTAAGCGTTACGGCTGACTGGTCAAGGGTGATACTTGTGGCAAGGGTAGCTTCCACTGTCACCTCGCAAGTGACGGTAAGGTTGCTGCCGTCGGTTGTTGTTGCAGTAATAATGGCAGTACCTACCTTGTGGGCTGTTATGACACCATCGGCAACAGTGGCTACACTTTCGTCTGAACTGCTCCACTCTACACCTTTATCGGTAGTCGTTTC
>JAGBHF010000055.1 GCA_017935645.1 Bacteroidaceae bacterium
AACTTCTTTATGCTTATAGCGCTTTTTGACATGGATATATATTGCCACGCATATAATTGTGAGTAGGATAACAATGAATATGACAAACATTGCAAACTGAAAATTGGCATGATGTACACTATTCATATTATGGAGTTGTCTCTTGATGTTCTTACAAAGTATATATGTATTTTCACTACTATTCTCATCAAGTAACTTTAATGCAATCTTGTATGCTTTGACACCTTCTTCAATACTCCCTATTGCAAAAAGACATGATCCTAAAGCATGATAAGCACACCCTTTATGGTTGTCATAGCCCTCGGGGGTGTAATCGATGGAATTCTGAAAAGCATATGCTGCCTTATTATAATCACGACCAAAATAATAGCAACCATGGTAATATGACGCAAGTGCCGACTCATATGATACAGTCTTGTTGTAGAATTTTACTGCTTTTCTAATCAATGTATCGGATATAATAGTATCTGTTGCAATATATTCGGCCTTAGTAAGCATTACAGCATACAATGCTGTTGTACTATCGTTTTGCAATGCGATTGTTTCATAACTTTTCAGTACAGCTATCGCACTATCAGGCTTTTCTTGCATATACTCTTGTACACTCGTCAACAAACTATCTACGTCACAATTATGTGATGCTCTACATATAAGAAAATTGAAAGATATTAATATTGCAACGATTATCTTAATAATGTATTGTTTCATTCTATATATCCACTCTTATTTCAAAGTACAAAATTACATAAAATATAGATAGAATAACATTGTATAAGACTCAAATAAACTTAGCAATGAATAGGAGTCAAACAGCCTGTAGTATATTCTCTACATCAATAATATTACACTTGCGGCCATGATCATCATGCCTACTACCATACCCCAAATGGCAACGTGGGGCTTGCCGTATTCGCGTGCAGCGGGTAGTAGTTCGTCTATCGAAATGTATACCATAATACCGGCTACGGCCGACAATACGGCGGCTAATACTACATCATTCATAAATGGCATAAGAACGAGGAAGGCTAACAGCGCACCCAGAGGCTCGGCAAGTCCCGAGATGAGCGAATAGGCAAATGCACGCTTCTTGCTACCTGTGGCATAATAGATAGGAATAGAGACGGCTACTCCCTCGGGGATGTTGTGCAGGGCTATAGCAACGGCAATTGCTATACCAATGGATGGGTTACTCTCGGTTGCCATAAATGTTGCAATACCTTCGGGAAAGTTGTGAATGGCAATAGCCAGGGCAGTCAATATACCCATGTGATGCAGGCTACCCTCTTGGGCCTTTGTGGGGTTGTTGAGCGATTCTATTTGTCTTACCTCGTGAGGATTTTCAAACGAAGGTACAAGTTTGTCAATCAATCCGATAAGACCCATTCCTGCAAAGAAGAACAGTGCAACACCAAACTCGCCCAACTGTCCTCCCCAAGTAGATGCAAATAATGTGCGTGACTGGTCGAATAGTTCGACAAACGATACGTAGAGCATTACACCGGCCGAGAGTCCGAGTGTAAACGAGAAGAAACCGCGCGATGTGCGGTGTGCCACAAAGGCTATTATACTGCCTATTCCGGTAGCCAATCCGGCAAATAGGGTGAGAAGAAAGGCATATATCATATTGACTTATATTAAATATTAAACACACATGTCCATGACAGACAAATTATGTAACAAAATTAATAAATCAAACTTATAAAACAAGTGCCGATTGCGTAAATATTATATAATTATTATTTTGATTTAACTGCGCCATTTATTACCTTTGTCTATATGTTTCAACCATTGGCAGAACGGCTCAGACCGCGTAATCTCGATGAATATATAGGTCAGGAACACCTTGTAGGGCAAGGTGCAGTGTTGCGTCGCATGATAGAGAGTGGCAATATTGCCTCATTTATCTTGTGGGGACCTCCGGGTGTAGGTAAGACTACCCTTGCACACATCATTTCGGTACAACTCAAAGCCCCCTTCTATACCCTCAGTGCGGTATCGTCGGGCGTGAAAGAGGTGCGCGAGGTGTTGGAACGTTGTAAGGCCAATCTATTTACCAAGTCGCGCCCTATACTCTTTATCGACGAGATACACCGCTTCAACAAGTCGCAACAAGACTCGTTGCTGGCGGCTGTCGAGCAAGGTACTGTTACGCTCATAGGTGCTACTACCGAAAATCCCTCTTTCGAGGTAATACGCCCCCTACTCTCGCGCTGTCAAGTATATGTGTTACAGTCGCTTGAGAAGCATCACCTCGAAACACTCCTGCATCGTGCACTCACTACCGATGCCCAACTCAAGGAGCGCGAGGTGCGAGTTGAGGAGACCGATGCACTATTTCGCTATTCGGGTGGTGACGCTCGCAAACTGCTCAACATTATCGACCTCATAGCACAGGCTACGCCCGATGGTGAGCCTATCATATTCAACGACGCCGTTGTTACCGAACGCCTGCAACAAAATCCTGCCGCATACGACAAAAATGGTGAGATGCACTACGATATTATCTCGGCATTTATCAAGAGCATACGTGGTAGTGACCCCGATGCAGCAATCTATTGGTTGGCACGCATGATTGAGGGTGGTGAAGATCCTGCATTCATAGCACGCCGACTTGTTATCTCGGCTGCCGAAGATGTAGGGTTGGCCAATCCCAATGCACTACTGCTTGCCAATGCTTGTTTCGATACACTGCAAAAGGTGGGTTGGCCCGAAGGTCGCATCATCCTTGCCGAGACTACCGTATATCTCGCTACAAGTCTCAAGAGCAACTCTACCTACTTGGCTATAGACGAGGCCCTCGCCTATGTGCGTGAGACCGGCAACCTGCCCGTGCCACTGCACTTGCGCAATGCTCCCACCAAGTTGATGAAGCAACTCGACTATGGCAAAGAGTACAAGTATGCACACGACTATCCCGGTCACTTTGTACGTCAGCAATACCTCCCCGACGAAGCAATGGGCCGACAATTCTGGCATCCGCAGCAATCGCCCACCGAGCAACGCATACTCGACACCATGCGCCACTTCTGGGGCGAACGATATAAGGATAAGAAGGAGTAAACCAAACGATATAAAAAGCACCCGCCCTGAAAGCATTATACTATCAGGGCGGGTGTTATGTTATGCAAGTGGTATCAATTATTTAATACCCATTTTCTTGCGGAGGTCTTTTGCGATAGCGTTTTTGTTGACAACAACGCAGATTGTTTTGTAACGGAAGTAAGGTACTGAAGCGTAGTAGTAACCGTCAAAACCGTTGGCTGTGCTCCAAGAGTTCTTCACTTTGTAGTATTTGTTACCAATTTGGTCTACGGCTTTACCCATGAGCAACATACCGTGGTCGTCGGTAGTCTCGTAGTTGTCATAGGCCTCTTGGCGCAACTCTTGTGTTACATCGAGTTCTTCGCCGGGAGCATCGAGTTTGTAACGGGCAGCCTCACGCTCTTTGTCGGTCATCTTCGACCAATTGAGCCACTCACCTTCGCTCATATCATCGGCTTTCTTCTCGGCGGGACATACCATAAAACCTTGTTTGCGGTTGAAGCCCTTCTCGCTCACGTCAGCAGCCCACAATACGCTGTAACCGCCATCGATAGCCTCGTCGACAATGCGTTGCAACTCATCGAGAGGTACGTTATATGACATGCCGTGCAACCAGTTGTCGGGTACTTCTACTGCAAATTGTGTGTAGAAAGGATGGTGTGTGAATGATGAAATACATACATAGTCGTCCATGTTAAGACCGAGTGATTGCTCGAATGAACGGGGTGTGTACTCCTTGCCGTTGTATGTGAATGTCTCGGGAGCTTCGCCCAAGTAAGCATCAACGATACCTTCGGCTGCTTTCATATAAGCAGTTGTGGGACGACGACCGGCAGCAATAGCCTCGCCAAATGTACGCATTACTTTGTCGAACTCGTTGTGATTGTGCTTGTCGTAACCATATTCAAGACCACGATATGCCTCCTCGGGAAGCAAACCATAATTCTTGGCAACGTAAGGTACATCTACTACACCACCACCACCTGCCAACTCGCATGTAGCGTGATAACGTACAAAACGCTCTACCTTGTCGAGGTAGCAATGACGTACAATCCACATTTCAGCGAGGTCGTACTCGGGTTTACCCATGCGCAACAACTCGTTTTCGAGCAAAGCTGTTCCGGCAAAGCTCCAACAAGTACCTGATTGTGCTTGGTTCTTGATGGGGGTTGTGGGCAATACTTTGGTGTCGGTAAACTGATAACCCGCAGGCTCTTCAACCTTTTCGGTTTCTTGGGCTGTCGCATTGAACAAAGGAAGCGACATTGAGAGGGCTAATACCCATGCGAAATTTTTCATAAATTTAGTTATATAGGTGATTAAAAATTAAACCATTTATTGTTATTAAGGTCTATAATGTTGTGCAAATATAAGGCTAACGAGCGAAAAACATCAAGGATGTTTGGGCGTTTTTCACAGCGAGTGCAGGTTATATTCGCGATTTGTCGCAAATATACGACATTTATTGCAAATAATGCAAGTTTAATATTACCTTTGAGGACTAAAATTAACCGAAATGAAAAAAAATCTATATCGCATATTATCTCTTGTCGTACTGACAGTTATATTGTGTGCAAACACTATGGCACAAACTCCCTACCGTACACGCACCTTTGGATTTGACTGGCGCAACCTGCAAGTCTTTGTCGAAGATAATCCGCTGTCGCCTCCGGTGATAACCTTGGGTGAGGCCAATCGCATCATTATATCGCTCGACTTATTGGCTGAGGATGTAACTTATCTCGATTACAAAATTGTGCATTGCGATGCCAATTGGATGCCCTCTCAATTATCGGACTTAGAGTATCTTGACGGCATGAATTATCAAAATGCCGATGACTATGCCTACTCGACCAATACGTTTGCCCACTATGTAAACTATCGCGTATCATTGCCTAACGACCAAGTGCAATTTACCAAATCGGGCAATTACGTTGTGCTGTTTACGCCCGAGAATAGTGGCAAGATTGTGGCTCAAGCCTGCTTCAGTGTCACCGAACGTAAGGTTGAGGTGGCGGCACGCGCTACATCGCGCACCGATATAGGATATAACGAAATGTATCAACAAGTTGAGTTTGTCATTGCTCACCCTTACTTCCCTATTCAGAGTCCTTTTAATGACCTCAAGGTTGTAGTATCGCAAAACGGTCGCCACGACAATGAAGTAACCGTGACACGTCCGCTACGCATCATGAGTAACGAGATTATCTTCGAGCACAATCGCGACCTTATATTCGACGCAGGAAACGAGTATCGCCGATTTGAAACCGTGTCAGTCAACTATCCCGGCATGAACGTTGTTGGATATGAATATTACGAACCCTACTATCATGCACTGCTCAATACCGACTTTCCTCGATGCGATATGAGCTACATTTTCGACCAAACCCAACATGGACGTTATGTGATACGCGAGAGTAATGCCGAGGATAGCAATCTCGAGGCCGACTATCTTGCCACTCACTTTACACTTGCCACCGATAAGATACCGGGAGGAAATGTGTATATAGATGGTGAACTGACACATCATATCTATGACGAAAACTCTATCATGACCTATAATGAGCAGTCGCAGCAGTACGAGAATGTAATGCTCCTCAAACAAGGCTCATACAACTACATGTATGTGTTTGTACCCAATGGTTCGAAACGTGCTACACTTGCTCCTACCGAAGGCAATTACTACCCTACTATCAACGAATATCTCATAAAAGTATACCACCGTCCACCCGGCGAGAGATATGACCGACTGATAGGTACAACTGTGTGCTATTCGGGTAAATAATCATCAAACGCTATAAAAGAACAAAGCCCCGCGATAGAGTCTCTATTGCGGGGCTTATTGTATGTATTCTTGTGTGACAGCTATTCGAAATCGTCATCATCCAAGTCAAAGTCAAACTCAAAGTCAAATCCGTCACCACCCATATCCATCTCGGTAAATTCGCGCAAGGCACGACCATCGCGTTTGGTAGGACGTCCCAAGCCTTTCTGACGATCGACAAAACCACTGATGCGTATCATGTCGAGCAATTCATACTGCTCGGGAGGTGTAATATTCTCGAGGAAATTGGGCACGAGCTTGGCTCCCATGCGATTTTCCGACAAGTCGAGTACTCTGAACGAATAGGTTACAGGAGGCTTACGCACATCGATGACATCGCCAACCTTGATAGTACGAGAGGGTTTTACGCTCACGCCTCCTATCGATACACGTCCTTTCTTGCAAGCCTCGGTAGCAATGGTACGTGTCTTGAAGATGCGAACAGCCCACAACCACTTGTCAATGCGTACTTCAGTGAGTGCCATACAAGTTACTTTTTGTTGAATTGATTCATTGTGAGAGCAATACCTGCCAAGCAGAAACTTTTAATAATATCGCAAGCAATATCTATTCTCTCAGGCAGTTTGGCACGCTCTTCGGGAGGGAATTGTCCCAATACATAATCTACTTGTGCTCCACGTGGGAAGTCACCACCTACGCCAAAGCGCAATCGGGCATAGTTCTCATTACCTACTACACGAGCAACATCCTTCAGTCCATTATGTCCGGCATCACTACCTTTAGGACGCAAGCGCAATGTGCCAAAGGGCAAAGAGATGTCATCGACAATGATAAGCATATTCTCGACGGGTATCTTCTCTTGCTGCAACCAATAACGCACAGCATTACCGCTGAGGTTCATATAAGTCGAGGGCTTGAGCAATACCAAAGTACGACCCTTAACCTTCACCTCGGCTACAGCTCCGTAGCGACGGTCGGTAAAAACAGTATTGGACGCCTTAGCAAAAGCGTCCAATACATTAAATCCTATGTTGTGCCGGGTATTCTCGTATTCACTACCGATATTACCCAACCCTACTATCAGATATTTCATTTATCTCAGTAAGCAGGATTATTTCTTGGCAGCGGCAGCAGCGGCAGCACCACGAGCAGCACGAGTCAAGTTAACAGCACATACAACAGCGTTCTTAGCGTTCATCATCTCGAGACCATCGAAGCTGAGCTCGCCAACTTGGAGAGTCTTACCAAGACCGAGGTTGTCGATATTGATAACCAAGCGCTCGGGGATGTTGTTGTAAAGAGCTTTTACGCGGAGTTTCTTCATAGAAAGTTGCAACTTACCACCGGCTTTAACACCCTCAGCGTGACCTTCGAGCTTAACAGGTACTTCCATTGTGATGGCTTTGTCATCATATACTTCGAGGAAGTCCATGTGGAGGATTGTGTCTTTTACGGGGTGGAATTGAATGTCCTTCAACACAGCCTTAACTTTCTTCTCGCCGATAGTAAGGTCGATAACGAAAATGTCGGGAGTGTAAACCAACTTGCGAACAGCTTCGGGAGAAACAGCAAAGTCTGTAACGATTACGCCACGACCATTCTCGATTTCTACCAACTTCTCGCCGTTAGCGAGTGTGCCTTCGTAGGGAAGATTTACGATAGCACCACCATTCAACACTGCGGGGATGAAACCCTCTTTACGCAATTCGCGAGTAGCTTTCTTGCCGAGACCTTCGCGAACTTTTCCTTCAAGAACAAATGTTTTCATTGTTTAAATTTTTGTGTTACTCAAAATTAAGTTTGTTATTGCTCCTTAATTTCCCATCACACGGTATTTTCAAAAAGCGGTGCAAAATTACAACTAATTATTGTAAAATACAACAGTATAGTCACTTTTATCGCCTCTTTTATGTGACAATTTTGTGATATTGTTACTCCTTTGTTGATAATTGAGGTATCAATATCATAAAAAGACTGCCACTCATCACGAGCGGCAGTCTACATACTCTATTTTAAATCCAATTAATGAACAAGTAATTTGGTTGCACCTATCTCGCCCGAGAGTGTCTTGTATGTAACTACATATACACCGGGGAGGATACAGGTGTTGTTCGAAATATATTGACCTTGCATGTTGTAGATGCGATAGCTTTCAACACTACCTTGAACGGTAATAGTGCGATTGTCGTTGACAATAAAGCGCACTTTGTCGCTGTTTAACTCCACATCCTCGATAGCGCCCATTGCAGTAATCCACTTTTGGGCTGCATTAAGTACTTCGTTTTGTGCCATGTCTACCTTATCCATTTTGTGAACAAAGGCTGCTATACGGCAGTTGTCAAGATTCCATTCAGGATCAATATCGATGGCATCGAAAGTTACAGAGTAGTTGTTGCCATCGTTGAATGAAAGCAAGTCACCGGTATGTGCTGTAAACACATGACGTTTAACACCATTGTGGCGGAACGACTCTACAAGGTCTTCGGGTGCACCCTCTTCCTCGACAAGTCCTTTTTGGAAATACTTGTCCGAAACGGGGATGTTATCTTCAACAAGGCATACTGTAATATATGTTGGTACACCGGCAGCTACCAATTCGCTATTGACGCGACCACTCACTGTACATCCTATTTTGCCTTCATTCACATCGTGTGCTACCTCAATGTTTACTTCGGCCATAGCCAAGATTTGTGTTACCATATTGAATGCTTCGGTGTAAGGAGTTGTCTCGGCAACCGATGCACCGTTGATGGGTGTAACCTTTCCGGGCATGATGCGACGGTCGTACATTACGGCAGGATTGAACGAAGGTTCTTCACCAAAGAGATATACCAAGTCGGTCTCACCCGATTTGGTAAAGAGGTCAGGTACAAAACCTACGTGGTGTGTAATGTATACCAACTCTTTGTCATACTCGTGCATTGCCTTGTCGAGATAGTAAATCATAAACGGGCAGTTTACACAATTCTGACTTGTATACTCTTCTACAAGCGATGTTCTGCTGAAAGCGTCATTGGTAATATAATGGTGAGTAACACCGGGGCGAGCCTCTTGTGCATCAACGCCATTTATTTTGCTTACAGTAAGTGTGATTGTTTGGCTTACACCTACTTCGCTACCGGGGTATATATCCATGGGTATGTTACGGCCCTCACGAGCAGTGAGCGGTGTATCAAACTCTACTTGTATCACGCGGGGCTCGGCATCACCTTGACCCAACATCTGCAACTCAACGTTATTTATGGCTTCGTCGGTGTAATTGTTGAAATACACTTCTCCATCATAAGGTTGTGAAGGGGCAGCAGCTTGAGGCGATGTAGCTACTTGTGCATATACCATGTTATCGATGATAGGAGCAGCCTCTTCGTCAAGAATAGCTTGAATGAGCAATGTTCCACGCTCATTGTAGTTGTGCCAACCTTCTTTATTGAGGTTTATCCAACATGCACCCGATACACTTGCAGCACCATACGATACAAAGGGGTGAGAAGCACTACCCGACTCGTAGACTTGCAATCCCAAGTATATAGGATCGCTACCAATTGTGATAGGTGCATCAAAGTAAATTTCATTCCATCCGGCTACAAAATCGCACATCTTGGTTGTAGGTTCAACATCAAGCGAAGTTGTGTGCATAACCATTGAGCGTTTTTGACGCGCCTGCATGTAATCGTGATGCAAATAACAACGCACACCTTTTATTTGATGACCGGCAAGTCGTTCCATAACAGGGTCAACCGCCGGATCGAGACATATCATACCTCCCAAATATCCATTAGCACCCTGACCTTGATATACTTTATACACATCGGCTATTTCTTCTGGTGCATAGCCATAACGTACCACTTCTTGTGCCGACAACATAATCGATGCAAACAAGAGTGCTGATGTAAGTATTCTTTTAATCATAGCTTTATAATTTTAGAATTGAAGGCGCACCATATTATACTGTACGCCTTCAATTCTTATGATTGATTATAATTTAATTATCTTACCGAAACCTTTGCTACTACATTACCCATGCGAGCTATGTACACACCATTCGAGAGTTCTCTGTTGGCTACGCGCACACCTGCAAGGTTATACACTTCTATATCGGTGCAACCATTGATGTAAATAACACCATCTGCAACGTATACCTCGGCGTTCTCATCGTTGGCAATGGCATTTACCGACTCGGCTCCTGATATAGATTGCTTGTTGCTATTGATAATCTGTTGACGTAGGGCTTTATTCTCGACATCACGGTTGAGGAATGCAACAACGTAGAGATTGTTGAGGTTATAGTCGGGATATACATCGGCTGTAAATGTCATCTTGTATTCTCCCTCACCCTTGGTAAGCGACTCACCCCAGTAGGGAGTCAATATATCACGTACGATGTTGGTGTGAGTGTATTCACCGTAGTAGAATGATTTGTTTTGATCATTAAACATCTTTTGGTCTTGCGATACTACATTCTTTTCCATAACATATACTGTAAGGAAAAGATCTTCACCAGCGGGCATTACACCCTCGGCTATATCACCCGATACTTCTATTTCGATGTTTTGATTTTCATTGGTATACTTGGCATCTATGTTGACCGATGCAAATGTGGGCTGAGCGGCCAAGGCAGTCCACATAGGCTCTACAACTTCGGGGAAGGGAGTACCATAGTGGAAAGGCGAATTGGGACGATCGGCCAAATACTCGGTGTAGAACGCTCTGTTAACAGTAAAACTCGGGATGAAAATCTCGGAAGAGTCATTGTTACACAAAGTGAGCATCTCCAACAATCCTTCGTTATCACCCCACATATATTTATCGTCGATGTGGTGGAATACCAAGTTGAATTGTTCGCTAAATGCGTTAAAACCGGGCTTGAACAATTTTACGTAGTCGCTCATAGAGTGATCGCTCTCTTCACTTACAAACATTTCGATAATAGGCAATGAATTATATGCGCCTTCCAATTCTTGAGGAACACCTATCATTTCATGTTTAAGGACAATGGGTGTTTCGAGAGGTTTCTCATTTACTTCAATAATAGACACATCGTGCATACCTGAACCAAGGCAATAGATAGGAGCTTGGAAACTTGCGCCCAAAGAGTTGGCAATAGGATTTTCCAACAAGACAACATTACCCATCTCATCGCCATTGATTGATGTGTTGACAGTAATAGATGATACAGCATTAGAACCTATGTTCTTAACACTTACATTGGCCATAAGCTCGGTATCTTTCCACACAATTGTATTGGCGCGGAAGTTTGTTACTTCAATCATGTCATTAAAGCGACCATCGGGGTCACTAATAACCAACATAATGGCAAGACTCTTGAAGCCTTCCACGCGGTGCATATCGTACCACAACTCGTTACCTTCTTCATCGGTAGTACCGTCAAACAAGTATATACTGTTGGGTTGATTTGCGGGATACAACCAAGGAATACTGCACACATTCTTTTTCAAGCTGGTATAGAATCCGACACAGAGTCTTTCTACGTCTTGAATGGGCTTGGGAGTAAGCTCAATTCTGTTCCATCCAAATACAACATTACCCTCGGCAGTTATGTAATCTTCGGCATTGAAAGCATCCTCACGTATAAAGCATTTATAATTGCTATATGATGCAGGGTCATCCCAGCCCACATACATGGCTGTAATCATAGCGCCTTGATATTTCTGAACAATCTCGCGAGGTATTACGATACCTGCACCAATACGTGCATCGTAGTCCAAAGAGAGTCCGTCCGACTCATAGATTGAGGAAGTTACATCACAATATCCCAAGAACATCTCGGTAGATTCTTCGGTAGTCTGCGCCGGGGCAGCAGTACGACCTTTCACTTCGTGGCTTGTCCACGCTTGTGCTTGAGCAAAAGCACCTCTTGCCAACAT
>JAGBHF010000056.1 GCA_017935645.1 Bacteroidaceae bacterium
CTTTAAACAGGAGAAACCTGTGCTTTCTGAGATACGGCATAACACAGGGGCACATCGAGAACATGACTTCATGAAGCAAATGGAAGTGTTGGAAGGTGTTGGTTGGTCAGACACGATTGAACGACTGCATAGATTTGAGGAGTTGACATTGGAATTAGGAAAGACGATGAAACCTCTGATGGAAGCTGGGCTGAAGAAAATTGGGGAGGCTTTTGGGAAATAATATTATGCATTTGAATAAAACAAGTTAAATACGTTAATTTTGCCTCCTTATTTCTGACATTGTCCAACCCTCAATTCACCTCTCTACCATTTAATATGTAAGTTGTTGATTATCAATGCTTAATATATTCAAATGATGAAGTTGGAGCAAAATTAGATAATTTATTTGATTATGTCAACAAAGGAGAACTTAATGACTATATATCTTATTTGAATGCATCCTTTTATTTGCTTAATTATAAAAATTTATATTCTAAAACAGATGAAGAAATCATGAAAGGTATTAAAACAGGTATAGGGTTGTTTATTGATAGGATAGAAATTACTTATTTTGTAAAAAGCAACTTGCATATGGTAGAATCTCATCTTTCTGAGTCTGTAAGGGTGGTATATGATTATATCGAACTCACGTTAATTTATTAAAGAACAAAGATGCTATTTTAAATTTAAAAGAATTTCAAGTGATTCAAGAATTTATTGACAAATTAAGGGACAATCAGCTACATATATGCTCTTTTTCTGTTGTTGATAATTAGAGCATTCAGATTCTAACACTACTTTCATTTTATTAATATAAATAAATATATCTGACAATATACACTGATTTTGATTTGAAGAAAGCATTTCATCAAAAAGAAAGTACGATTTTTATAAAGGATGAAACAATAGGAAATACCTTTCTTCTTGCAGGTAAAATACAGGAAGGTCATTTACCTCTAATAATATTGAAGCGATTGGAAGGAAATAGGGTTTGCAATGTTTCGGTTGGTGAAAGAACAATAATTCCTGTTACCGAAGAAATGGTTCCTGACTTATTGGCATTATGGGAAACATTGGAAAGCGAGCGAATTGAAATAGATATAGAAGATGTTGTAAAGAGAAAATTCAATCTGTATTATGGGAATTGAGGGTATGCAATAAAAAAAAGGACGTTTGTATAGCATTAAATCCGAATATTCTTTTTACCTTTGCAAACGATAAGCTTAAACGATTGCTGCAGAATGAAGCAAATAGCTCGCTGCGAATTCGGTGGAGGATTATCGGAGATTTCTTTAAATAAATTGATTATTAAACTGATAAAAAAGAATATTCGAGCCCCAGGCGGATCACAGAAGAAGCCACTCAATTGAGTGGCTTTTTTCGTATATACACCCTCCTCACTCTTAAAATCCAAATTTTTCACATTTTCTACAAACAATACACTTCGTTTGAACGAAAATCTTTATATTTGCCATAAAGAACGTGTATACCATAAAAATCACAATATATGAACGGAGATGTATTAATAAGCGATGAGCAACAAAGATGGCGCGATCTTATACCTATGATAGAGGATGAGGGTGGCACATTCAATATGGGTAATCCTAATCCGCACGATGAGGCGAGTATGCAGGAGGTACCTGTACACCAAGTTACTCTCTCGTCTTACAAGATAGGCAAGTTCCCTATCACTCAGGCGCAGTGGAGAGCTGTAATGGGTAAAAATCCCTCTTACTACCAAGAAAACTCCGACGACTATCCTGTTGAGAATATTTCGTGGCAAGATGCTATACTTTTCTGTAAGGAGTATTCCAAACTTACGGGTATTGAATATCGCTTACCTACCGAGGCCGAATGGGAGTTTGCTGCTCGTGGTGGCAACAAGTCGTGCGGCTACTTGTATAGTGGTAGCAACAACGTCGAGGAGGTGGCTTGCTATGGCTCAAACAGCCATGGAAAAACAGCTCCTGTGGGTGAAAAGATGCCCAATGAGTTGGGTATATACGACATGAGTGGCAATATACAAGAATGGTGTAGCGACTTTTGGCAAGCCGACTATTCTCCCGAACATCAAACCAACCCTCAAGGGCCTAAAAAGGGGACAAAGCGTGTGCTACGCGGAGGCAACTGGGCCTTTAACGACACATCGTGCCGGGTGTATCGTCGCAACAGCGAGGACCCCGCTAAACGAAATCGATTTAACGGCTTGCGCATTGTTACAACGAAATAGCTTACATAAAAAAGCCACCTTCGCAGGTGGCTTTTTTTATACAACAGGAAGTGGGCACCATTACTGATTGTGACCACCTATATACGAGTCTTTAAATCCCATGAAATACAATACACCATCGATACCAATGGTTGATATGCTTTGCTTGGCATCGGCCTTTACTTTAGGCTTGGCATGGTAGGCTATACCCAATCCGGCCGTTGACAACATTGGCAAGTCGTTGGCGCCAACACCCACGGCTATTGTTTGTGCAATATCCACTTTTTCGACTTGCGCTATCAGGCGAAGCAGCTCGGCCTTACGCTTACCGTCGACAATATCACCCAGATAACGTCCTGTAAGTTTTCCATCTTCCACTTCAAGGTCATTGGCATACACATAGTCAATACCAAACTTCTCCTTCAAGTAGTTGCCAAAATAGGTAAAACCACCCGAGAGGATAGCAATCTTAAATCCGGTACGTTTCAGCACCGTCATAAGTCGTTCAATACCCTCCGACATAGGCAAATTTTCGGCTATTTCGCGCATAACACTCACATCAAGACCCTTAAGGAGTGCTACACGTTGTTCGAAGCTCTCTTTGAAATCTATCTCGCCACGCATGGCAGCTTCGGTAATAGCCTTCACCTCATCACCCACACCTGCTTTTATGGCCAATTCGTCAATCACCTCGGTCTCAATAAGTGTAGAGTCCATATCGAAACATATCAGTCGACGACTGCGACGGAAGATTGTATCCTCTTGCATAGAGATATCAAAGTCGAGCGTAGAGGCAAGCTCCATCAACTCCTTTTGCATCTCGGCCTTGTTGGCAGGAGTGCCACGAACCGAGAATTCGATACAAGACTTACTCTTCGCCTCCTCACCTTCTTGCAAGGGCATACGACCGGTGAGGCGCTGTATAGCATCGATATTAAGTCCTTGATGAGCCACTACATGCGACACAGCGGCAATCTGCTTGGCTGTAGTTCTGCGACCAAGGATGGTAATAATCCAACGGTGCTTACCTTGTCGTGACACCCAATTGTCATAAGCCTCGACCGTAACGGGAGAAAATCGTATTGACACATTCATCTCATTGGCCTTAAAGAGCAGTTCTTTCATGATTGTACCGCTCTTTTCGCTTGTAGTCTTAAACAAGATACCCAATGAAAGAGTGTGATGAATATCAGCCTGACCAATATCAAGGATAGTCGCATCGTATCGGCCCAAAATCTCGGTAAGAACAGATGTAAGGCCCGGACGATCCTCACCGGCTATGTTAATAAGAATAAGTTCAAAATCGTGTTGTTCCATAGGTAATTATTTATACTACGGCAAATATAGTGAAAGGTGAGTGAAAATACAAATCAAATTCATTTGATTTTGTTTTTCCTTAAGCTCAACACTCCCTTATCACATTGTCGCTTTGATATTATAATCATCACAAAACAGGCTCCTAAATATTTCAAATTCACACATTATTATTTCCAAAAATATTACTAACTTTGCCGAATAACATTACAACAATCAATATCATTTTCCTAAAATAAATCAATATGAAAAAAATTGCTTTTTCGCTACTCTTTTTCTTGAGTTTATGCCTACCCATACAAGGTAGTGTTGTCTATCTTGACCTTGATGGCAATGTTGTCGACCAAAGTTACACTACCGGCAACCTTTATGTCGAAATGTATGCCCCTGAACAACCCAACGGTGTATCGATAATGATATATCCCGGTGGTGCTTATGAGTGGAAAGGTATGACATACGAAGGCTCCGACTTTGCTCCCTTTTACAACAATTTGGGTATAACCGTATTTGTTGTAAGCTACCAACTCCCCTACGGCAACAGTTCGGCTCCATTAGCAAGTTGCGAGCGATTTATGCGCGCCGCCAAGCAAAAGGCCACCGAATGGAATATCAACCCCGATAGTATAGGCGTAATGGGTTCGTCGGCCGGCGGACACTTGGCATCAACCCATGCGACAGCATTCAGCACCGACACAAGACCCGCCTTCCAAGTCTTGCTCTACCCTGTTATATCTATGAGCCAAGAGCTTACTCACGTTCAATCACGCAACAACCTGTTGGGTAGCACCACCAATGAACAGTTGGAATATCAATACTCCAACGAACTGCAAGTAAAAGACAACACCCCCATGGCCTATATAGCCTTGAGCGAGGACGATTGGGCAGTTCCTGTAGACAATAGCATACTCTACTACAAAGCCTGCATCGACCACAACATACCTGCCGAATTGCACATCTTCCCCACCGGCGGTCATGGCTGGGGCTTCAATAGCTTCGATTACCACGACGAGTTCTTGCAAACACTTAGCAATTGGTTGCAAAACAATGTATTAAATCAACAATAACACCCAACAAACAAGCCACACTGTTATGAAAAAATTCATTTTCACCATAACCTCTTGCATACTATGCTTGTCGGCATCGGCCTACGACTTCTGTATAGATGAAATTTTTTACAACATCCTCGCATCAGGCAATGCCGTTGAGGTAACACACGACTATGACAGCGAAAACAGCACGACAGGCAGCTATAAAGGGAAAGTAACCATTCCTGAGACAGTGACCCATGAAGGCACAACCTACCAGGTTACAGCCATCGGCACCGATGCCTTTGCCGAATGTGCCCGACTCACCAATGTAATACTGCCCGAGAGCATCACTACAATCGAACGAAAGGCATTTTATGATTGCTCTCGTCTCAAAGAGATAACAATACCACAATCCGTTACCAACATAGGCGAATTGGCATTCTATCACTGCGTAAAACTCGAAAGCCTCAACATACCCGCATCGGTCAACAACATAGGCAGCAAGGCATTTATTCTGTGCAATGGTCTTACATCGCTTACAGTCGATAATGCCAACACAGCATATAGCAGCGACAACAACATTATCTACAACAAAGAGCAAACCCTGCTTGTGGCAGCAATGTCGACCTATAGCGGACACCTAGACCTACCCGGTACAGTAACCGAGATTGGCGAAAACGCCTTTGTAGAGTGTGACGGTCTCACATCTATCAACTTAGGCAATGTTACCACCATCCACGATTATGCCTTCTTCGACTGCAAAGGGCTGAAGTCAATAACACTACCCGAGAGTGTAGAAAAGTTAGGAACCGGAGCATTCTTCAATTGCACCAATCTCACCACCCTTAAGATGAACGACAAGTTGCGCGAAATGGGCGAACGAGCCTTCATGCGTTGCATATCACTTAACGACATAGAATTTGCCGGCGACAATCTGAAGATAGGCAACCACGCATTTGAGTCGTGCAAGAATATGAGCATAGGCGACATCAGCGATTGCGTATCGGAAATAGGCGACTATGCCTTCGCATCATGTATCAAGCACCGCACACTCGTGCTTCCGGCTTCAATACAACGCATCGGCGAGAAGGCTTTCTTTGCGTGCTCACAAATCAGTCGTCTCACCCTCGGCAGGGAGTTACAAGAAATAGGTGAAAACGCCTTCTTAAACTGCAACCGCATACGCCAGATAACTGTCAACGCCATGACTCCTCCCACTATCAGTAAGAGCACATTCGAACCGGCAGTATACAGCAATGCCACACTTGCAGTACCCGACGAAAGTATCGACGATTATAAAGTCGCCGACCATTGGAAAGATTTTATAGAAATAGAGCCTTCGGCAGTAAATATCATTGATAGCGACAACAACATACAAGTTGTTGCGTTCAATAGCCAAATTACTATCGTAGGCACTGCTGCCGATGCCCCCGTATCGGTATATACAACCGACGGTACACTGGTACAACAAACCGTTGCCTCGAACCTTGCTCAATACTCGTTCGAGAGCGGAATATACATTGTCAAGGTAGAAAAGTCGGCATACAAAGTAGCCCTTTAGACTAACAGTAGCACAATATTAACAACCTGATAATAAGAGGAGAAAGCACACCGATGCATTCTCCTCTTATGATTTTTCACGTCTTCTTATACCGTTAAAACAAGTTCATACACAGGATAGAGCCGGGAATAAAAAATTCGGGCAAAATTGATTTGCATTTTCTCGCACCATTCACTATCTTTGCAAGCGTTCTTTACAAGCAACCTTAATATCTAAACATATAACAATGAACACACCCAACAATGAATCCACGGTAAAGATACCGGCTCTATGGATATCACTTATTCCGCTTTTGTTTCTTGGATTATCACTCGTACTCGTACTCAAAGCCTACGGCACTGATGCATTGGGCGGAGGAATACAAATAGCACTATTGGCATCATCGGCGGTATGTGTAGCCCTATCGACATTGGTGTGTAAGACACCTTGGAATATACTCGAGGATGGTATTGTCGAGAATATCAAGTCATCGGCAGTAGCCATCATCATTCTACTTATGATTGGTGCTATTACCGGTACATGGATGCTCAGCGGTGTTGTACCAACATTGATATGCTACGGATTGGAAATTCTCAGCCCTTCGTGGTTCTTGTGTGCATGTTGCATCATTTGTGGCATCGTGTCGCTTATGACAGGTAGCTCATGGACTACTATAGCCACCATCGGAGTTGCCTTGATGGGTATTGGTCACGCCTTGGGATTCTCGGAAGGATGGATAGCCGGAGCCGTTATATCGGGTGCATATTTCGGTGATAAATTTTCACCACTTTCCGACACCAACGTACTCGCCACATCAACAACCGAAGTACCACTCTTTGAGCACATCAAGTACATGATGTACACCACCTTTCCCTCTATAGCTATCACACTCATCATATTCCTTGTAGCCAGTCTCAGCCACACATCGGGCATGACAAATGACACCGATTTGTACAGCAACGCACTACATTCGGCATTCAACATTTCGCCATGGTTACTCATAGTACCCCTACTCACAGGCGTCATGATTTATCTGCGCTTACCGGCCTTGATTACCCTCTTTATGGCTACCCTCTTTGCCGTAGTAGCCTTGATAATAGCTCAACCCCAACTACTATCCACCATAGCCGGAGAAGCCGGAGCTGAAGGTTTCTGGCCTGCATTGCGAGGCGTATTTACAGCATGCTATGGCTCGGCAAGCATCGACACCGGAGTACCCGCTGTCAACGAACTTGTAGCAACACGAGGTATGGGTGGTATGATGGATACTATCTGGCTCATTCTCTGCGCCATGTGCTTTGGCGGTGTAATGACCGGCAGTCGCATGCTCGACTCACTC